>JANYIM010000206.1 GCA_025362055.1 Bacteroidota bacterium | reverse complement strand
GGTCAACAATGCTATTAATGAGTACAATCGTGTTAACATCTGCATCCTTTACATTGTAACTTATGGTATAAGTATTATTACTATTATTGGTGTCTTGAATAATCAAATAGGAAACAATACTATAATCGGCGGCTTTGGTTTTATAATAAGCTAATCTATTAGCTGTATCTTCTTCAATCTTGTCTCTAATATCGCTTTTAAAATTTGTTTTAGCGCTTTGTATAAGTTCCCGTAATTCTTTAACTACAGGCGATTGTGCATTGGCACAAAATGTAAAGCTGGTAACAACCAGCAGCAATAAAAATATTTTTTTCATTTTTTATTTTTTAGGATATAAATCTACAGGATAAAATAATGGGCAAGTATCCGTGCTGGAGGGTATTTACTTAAATACATTTTATCTTCTAATTAGTAATACGCACACCAGTTCTCCAGCTACGGGGATTTTCCCATGATCCTTCTCCCATTGTTTCTTTAAAAACAATTACCCTGAACAATTGTACTCCTTGTGCATTTTTTTTTGTGTAAACAGTTTCCTCTTCATCAGAATTTATTTTAATATCGCCCTTGGTTGTTTTTTTAATATCGGTAACATTGTAATCTTTAAGCCAGGCTGCAATTTTTTTATTCCAGTCGGCAGTATTTTTATCTGCCGGTTCTCTATTTAATTTTTCGCCGGTATATTGTATAAGTTCATTTCTATGCCTTTTTCTTTCTGCTGGGTAAATAGCAAATAAACCCTCTGGGTACTTTATTGTAGCATACAGGCCATCAGCATTATCATACATATTTATATAGCCCGTGCAAGCCATTTGAAGCATTTTGGCAAATGTTTCTTCGTAGCTTATATTGCTATAGGTTAATGCAGCCGTATCGGCAATGATATAATCAAATGCAATGTCAATACTGTCATTTGCCGGTGGGTCGGCAACAAAAATCAAAGCAACCGTATCTGTATTTTTTAATTGTATGTTTACAAATGCTGTTCCATCCATATAAATCTTGTTCAGCAAATCTCCCTTTCTTGTTTTTACCTGTAGGTTAAATGGCGCATAAGTAGTATTAAAAAGATTGTTTGCTACCGAGCCTAACCTGGAATACACTTCAATATTAAGTGTTTTGGCAGCAGTAGGTGCAATAAGGTGTTCAGCATAAAAATATTTGTTTACGGGAAACGATTTTTGATTTATAATAACACTTGTTTTTTCATGCTGTGGCAATACCCAGTTAAGTGTTTTATCGGTTTGTGCATGGGTTTGTAAAATGCAGCAGAGCAATAGTACCGGCAATAAATATTTTTGTTTCATTTTAATAATTTATCTATAAAATTAACGTACAGGTACGGGTATATACCAATCAATGAAAGGTATTTATTATGGCTGTTATCTGGTAACTTTTGTAACAACAATATGTCCTTCGGTTATTGTTTTTCATTTTTAAGATTTAAATTGATTTATTGAAGGTATTTAGTTGCTCAAATTGGTATATACCCTGCAGTGGGTATTTTTTTTCGCCGTGGTTGGTGTTTCCCATTCTTCAAATTTAAAATCTTTTCCCATCCCGAATGCCCCGGCGTGGTCTTCGACCAGCCGTGTATTAACCTAAGCTATAAAATTTATTAGAAATTGCCTTACATTCGTCGTGGCTGGTCAAAGACACACGCCACGGCGCTCACGAGCTGTCGCGCTGGCTTGCGACTGATTTTCTGGGAACACCAGCCACGGTGAAGAAAACTGTCCGGTGAGCGAATTTTCTTGCCGCTGTGCCCCGCTTGCCGGAGACAAGACAAGGGTAATGTATCAAGAAATAATTCCTTCATTTAGTTTCTCGTCATTCGATAGTAATCTTGGCCACTTTCATTATGTTTGTTTTCTTCTCCCTGGCATCAGAAGGAATGAAAATCTTTTTATTGGATATGATCTTACACTCCGCCGTATTATAGGGATTCATTCTTGACAGGCCTTCTGCGATAAGTTTCCTGCTTTCAATAGCGCCGTCCTTTCGGATAACCGCATAAGCCAGGGACAGTTCCCTGACTATCGCTCCTCCTTTTTGGTTAAGTTTATCATTTATGGTTTCACCGTCTAAGTTTTTTAAATAATCATTATAAAATACAATTAACTTGTTTTGATATGGAATATAAACTCCCAGGCTTCCTGAACTGTAATTCTGATTCCGTGGAATCATGGTAAATACATTTTTCGTGAGGTTATCACTGAGAAAAGAAACGATTACAGGGCCTGCAAAAAACAATGTGTATTTGATGCCTTCATGCCTTTGTATTGGGGTTCCACACAAAGCCAGGTCACCGTTTTCAAATTCTACCATTTCATAATCGGTTTTATAAATGCCATAATTACCTTTTCGTCTTTCCCCGAAATCAAGATCATAAACTCTTTTTATAAAATCTTCTGGGTAAGGTATGATAACCGGCTTATTTATCTTAAAATTTTCCGTTTCAATATCAGCCAGCCAGATGCCTGCAAAAAAAATCGATCCCAGATATTCGCCATACAGGTAAACCTTAGCATTCTTTTTTAATATTTTTAAATGAATATCATAAACTTCTTTTTCTCCAGTGGTTTTAAAATCAATTATCTGTTCCGTGTTGTTTGCTTTTTGAATAAGGATCAATTTAGCTTCATCACTTTCCGAGGTATTATCAGAAGCTACACCCCGGGAAAAAATAATGATATCATTCCCTGAATTTTCTACAACAGCATCTGATACCTGGATACTGCTTTTCCTGGGCACTTCAGTTATTTTTTCCCTTACCGTTTTCATTCGATTATCGAACACGATGGAGAATATATCATCACCATCGCCCATGCTTACCAACAATAATTTACTTCCATCGGGAGAAGTTCGCAATACCATGTCCCGCAAATCACCGGGCATCGACATCATTCCAATAAGCCCCACATTCTTTTGATGATAACTGAAAAGTTGTTGCGTGTTTTTCAAAGAGAGGTCATTTTTATCCACTTCCGATACATACAATTTCATGGAATCCTTATCAACATACCTATAGTAGAATAACAGTATCCGGTTATTGAATTCAGTGGTTACAATGGGTACGGGGCCAAATGCCCTTTCACCATTATCCAGTTTATTTGTGGCCAGTTCATTTCCTTCTTCGTCGTACTTATGGATGGTGATGGTATATTCTTGACCGCTGTATTTTGCTGTATAGGCAAACTGGGCCATATTTGAACCGCCTTTATCGATCTGAATAATGTTCTTGCCATCCTGGAAAACTGTTTTCTCCCTTAAGGTCCAGCTATACTCGTGCAGCGCTTTTTCTGTGCTGTCTTCAATTGCAAATTTTATTACCTGGCTTGAGGCAGAATAAAAAAACGCCAATAAGGGAAATATTAAAACAGGTTTCATAAATATTTTTTTGGTGATTTGATGACATTTCTAGAATAACAAATATAACAGTAATGCTGATATTGCCAGTAAGCTACTTCGGGGTTCCTTGATTCTTGTACCACAAACCGTGGGAGTCTTCGCCGTGGTTGGTGTTTCCCATTCTTCAAATTTAAAATCTTCCGCCGATGAGGGTGTTCCTCTAAAATCCGTAAGCCAGTTGCCATTCGTAAACGCCGCCGTCTGGTCTCCGACCAACGGCGAAAACCAATATAATGTTGTAATTTTGAAGGAGCTATGGAGAACACCCACAGCGGCGGAAAAGACACACGCCACGGCGCTCACGAGCTGTCGAGGCTGGCTTGCGAACGATTTTAAGGGGAACACCAACCGCGGTGAAGAAAATGCGATTATTGCTTTGCTGGATAAACGGCAACGTTAGTGATAAATATAAAAGACAGGTAAATTTACCTGTCTTTTATATTTCCCTTTAGCATTGGTTACTACTTCGGTAAAGTGATAAAAGCTTCTCATGCGCTTTATCTATCTCAGTAGTAATATAGGATTGCGCAAAGTTCACATACCTAAAGAAAGAGGCGCTGCTGGCTGTATGCCCCGATATTTTTCTTACAAGGTATTCCGGCATTTCAAGCATCAGTAATACAGTGATGCCTGTTCTTCGCATTACATGTGAGGAAAGTAGGTCACAAAAACGGAATAATTTACCCGTTACATCTTTTATCTCTTTTTGTTCGCCATTCTGCGAGCGGTATTTTCCCACGCTATTTGTCCAGCCTGCCAATTGCCCGATGCTTTTTATGTTTTTGTTGAACCTGAAGAGGGAGATCGGGGAAAAAAGTTTTTGCCGCGGTTTTTTCCTTGTGGCATATTTTTTAAAAATGGCACACGCAAAATCCGGTAATTTAATGGTTACATCAGTCCCTGTTTTTACCGACTTAAAACGCAGGAAGGATGAGCCTGAATGTTCTTCTATATCCTTTACACAGATATTCATCAGATCGGAGTAACGAAGTGCTGCAGTACAGCCAAATACGAACATGTCTTTCGATATCCGCAACCTACGCGAAAGCCGCGCTTCAAAAGTTTTATCCAGTATCAAAAAGCACAGTTGCTCGGGCAAAAGAGTGATGATATTAATGTTTTCATTCCTCACATAAAAGCTCTCATAGAATTCCTGCATGGCCAGGCATTTTTCATTTTTTAAATACCAAAAGGCGCTCTTAATGGTCTTAAAAACAAAGCCTGAAAAATTATCATAATAGCCTTTCTCCCTGTAAATAAAATCAGAAAATTTCCTGTAAAAGGTTTTCCAGTAATTGCGCTCCTGCCTGATCGCACGCAGGTTATTCCGGATATTGGTCTTAATTCTTACAGGGGCCCCGCAAAAAGCCTCATACTCGAGTAGCAATTTCAAGACTGAGTTGTAATTGGCAACGGTTTGAGGCTTTACCCTTTCGCCGTTGAGTTTACGGCGTTTCCCGTTGGCTGTTTCTTTGATGAATGTCTCAAACAAAGGAACAAAAAGAAGTTCTTTTACCATTTGCTTAAAATTTAAAGATTAAAAAATAAATAAGAAAGCAAGGTGGAAGTATTAATTTAGTAGGACGTTCTTTGAAAAGGTTATTATCCATTTGGGATGGCAATGCCGGGGCGGAAGTTTAACGCTGGAAGTGTTTACAGGTATGGGTTTAATGGGAAAGAGAATGATAAAGAAACTACTGGTACTACAACATACGATTATGGCTTTAGAATTTATAATCCTGGATTAGGACGGTTTTTAAGTGTCGATCCACTTACAAAAAAGTATCCATGGAATAGCACTTATGCTTTTGCAGAAAATGATGTGATAAGAAGTATTGACTTAGATGGGTTAGAAAAAGCGGAGATTTGTATGAGTGACAATACGATCACTTTTAAAATTACAATGGCTGTATTTACAAACAGACCTGATAAAGAAATAAATGGGGTCAAATGTCAAGGGGGTAATATACCTGAAGGTTGTACTAATGCGGTTGAAATAATACAAAATAATTACAATACGGTAAATGCGGCGTTGAAAAGTGAAAGTTATTCCATAACTATTGAACCAACAGCTAGGAATCAAGGAGAACTTTTCGGGGCTGTTGACGATTCAAAAACTAATAAAGATTTTACGGTAAAATATGATGTAAAAGTTTTAACGTTTAAGGATGAAGATGAGATGAAAGCTTCAGATTCTTATTTAAATGCTGCTAAAGATGGCTCATTCGCAGGTGTTACCTTATTCGGTAAGAAGAGTTATGCAACCGTAAATGGTAAAGAGAGTATTGTAGAATTAGGCCCCAATGATGGAGGTAATACAAATGGAATTGCAAACAATAAGTATACAAATCGAGACAAGGCGTATTTAA
>JANYIM010000179.1 GCA_025362055.1 Bacteroidota bacterium | reverse complement strand
GCATGTAAGCAGAACAATAGCGTCGCTGGTGGATGAAGCAAAGCGGTTGGTAGACAGGGGCGTGAAAGAAGTGATGCTCATCGCACAGGAACTCACCTATTATGGCCTTGACATCTATAAAAAAAGGGAACTGCCTAAATTATTGCACGCATTGGCCGATGTAAAAGGATTGGAGTGGATACGTTTGCATTATGCCTATCCTTCAAAATTTCCGATCGAGATCATTGATGCCATAAAAGAAAGAGAAAATATTTGTAACTATCTTGATATGCCCCTGCAACATGCAGCCAATAATATGCTGCGATCAATGAAGCGGCAGATCACCAGGGAAGAAATGGAAGAACTCATTTGCGAGATACGGCACCGCATACCCGATATTTGTTTGCGCACCACGCTGATCGCGGGTTTCCCGGGCGAGACGAGGGATGACGTTGCAGAGTTAAAAAAATTTTTGCAAAAAATGCGGTTCGATCGCGTGGGTATATTCACCTACAGCCACGAAGAAGGTACCAGCGCCCATGAACTGGAAGATAATATACCTGCCGAAGAAAAAGAAGAAAGGGCGCAGGAGATCATGGAAGTGCAGCAGGAGATCAGCCTGGAAAAGAACCAGGAGAAAGTAGGCAAGACCTTTAAGGTTTTGATTGATAAAAAAGAAGCGGGCCGTTATCTTGGCCGTACAGAATTCGACAGTGTGGAAGTAGATAATGAAGTGATTATTCATAGCAAGAACAAACTGGTTATCGGCGATTTTGTAAATGTGAAGATCACAAAAGCTTATGATTATGATATTGAAGGAGAGGTCATATAATTTTTAGCTAAGAGAGCAAAGAAGAAAAGAGATAAAGAAGATTGTAATTGCATTATTGAAAAATGATTATTATTGGATAATGAATTGTAAAGCGGATCATATTTCTTACAGAGCAACGGGCTTTTTTTCTAAGATCGTAGTCGACTATATCAATGGATCAACTGCATTGGAACCGTTTTATTCTTTTGCTCCTGACATAACGGGTATAAAAAAAGCCATCGAAGCAAGAAAAAATCATTCGACCAACAGGAAATTACTTGTTGAAGTATTACGGCAACAATACATCAATTCAAACCTTACTACGCAGCAACAATTAAACATCAAACAATTAAGCAATTCAAATTGCTTTACCATCTGCACGGCCCATCAGCCTAATATTTTTACCGGGCATTTGTATTTCATTTACAAGATATTGCATGCTGTTAAACTGGCAGAGCAATTAAAAAAAGAATTGCCCGGCAATGATTTTGTGCCTGTATTTTATATGGGTAGCGAAGATGCGGACCTGGATGAACTTGGACATATTTATTTGTTTGGTGAAAAGTATGAATGGAAGACGGTACAAACCGGTGCTGTAGGCAGAATGAAGGTGGATAAGGCATTGGTTAGCCTGGTAGATAGTATCAGCGGGCAGTTGGCCGTATATCCTTTTGGTGAAACGCTCATCGGTTTGATGAAACGCTGCTATACGGAAGGGCGGGCGATTGAGCAGGCCACTTTTGAATTACTCAATGAATTATTCGGTGAATATGGGTTGATCGTTCTGTTGCCGGATAATGCTGAATTGAAAAAAACATTTATTCCTGCTATCGAAAAAGAATTGGCCGATGGCTTTTCGCACAAAGCTGTGCAGGAAACAGCAGCAAAATTTCCAAAAGAATATAAAGTGCAGGCGAGTGGGAGGGAATTGAATTTGTTTTTTTTAAAAGACGATGTAAGGGAACGTATTGTAGCGGAAAATTCAAAATTCAAAATTCAAAATTCAGAATTGGAGTTTAACGATGCGACTATAAAAAAAGAATTGCAACAATATCCTGAAAATTTTAGTCCAAATGTAATTTTACGCCCCGTTTACCAGGAGACGATATTGCCCAACATCGCATTCATTGGCGGCGGTGGAGAGATCGCCTACTGGCTGGAACTGAAAAAAGTGTTTGAAGAAACAAATGTACCCTTCCCGGTTTTAGTACTTCGTAATTCTTTTATGATCCTGGCTAAAGAAGTAAATACGGTAAAAGAAAAATTACGATTTTCAATGGCCGACCTGTTCAAAAGCGAAAACGAATTGATGAATGAATTGGTTAAACGTGATAGCGAAACCCGTTTGAACCTGGATAAAGAAAAGCAGGAAATAAAGGATATTTACCAACAAGTAAAAAGCACAGCAGGCCTTGTTGATACTACCTTACAGCAACATGCCGAAGCATTGCAGGTAGCAGCTTTAAAAAAGATCGAAGCACTGGAAAAGAAAATGCTGAAGGCGGAGAAGAAAAAATTTGAAGCACAACAACGCCAGCTACA
This sequence comes from Bacteroidota bacterium, assembly GCA_025362055.1. Classification (GTDB taxonomy): domain Bacteria; phylum Bacteroidota; class Bacteroidia; order Chitinophagales; family Chitinophagaceae; genus Ferruginibacter. Next base: position 5,634 of record JANYIM010000179.1, on the reverse strand, counting down.
TAAATTAAGATCCCAATTATTTCCGGATAACAGTTTACAGGAAAGGATAGAAAATTTTATGCCCTTTTATGCAAAATGGGGTAGTAGCTTTATCGATGCCATTTATAATAATTCTTTAAGTTTGGAACAGGAGTTTGTGATTCTGGAAGAAAAATAAAACTTAGCTGCGCGGGCCGCGCCATTGATCCACTCTCAACACTGATGATGTTTCTTTCTCTGTGCGATGGAATTTTTTACCATTTTTATCAGTATGCCGGTGTCAATGTCCTCCAGTTTCTGAATATGAATGCAGCCACCGCCTATTTTATGCTTTCCTAATTTAGCCAGTAATTCTTCCCTTTTATCGAAACTGGATCCAAGATATAAAGTAATGGCATTTGCCCTTGATGCAAGTCCTGCCAGTGCTGCATCTCCTTCACGCCCGCTTTCATATTTATAATGATAAGTTCCAAAACCTACGATGGCTGTTCCCCACATCTTTGGCTCAAGTCCGGTGTTTTTGGTTATCAGTTCAATTATTGTAGTAAAGTCGGTGCGCCTTTTTGCATCCGTGATCTTTTTCAAAAAATCGGCAACACTATCCTTGGTTTCGATCGTTTTATTTTTTGCCATAAGAAGTTTTATCGCTTATTTTTTGAATACAGAAAGAAAATACATGGGGTGCCCCTTGGTCTCAAATGCTTCCGGATAGTGACCACCGAGCAAATTGTAACAAACGGTCAACTCCTCATTTTCATACTTGTAAATTGCTGTAATATGCTTTCCTGCATTCACGCCATCTTTGCCGTAGATGTCCATTTTATCAGCACTATACTTTACAATGCCTTTGTCAACACTTTCGGCAATAAGTGTATAATTGCTGTCACTGATAATAAGTTTTTGGTTCTCCAAAACTATTTTTGGAAATAACTTTCCGCCCATTTCTTGTTTGATGGGCAGCCAGGTGCCGTTTAATTTGTTTGAGTTCATTGTAGCGTTTTTTGGACCTGCACAACCAAGGCCAAGGATCAGCAGTGAAATAAATGTCAGTAAGCGCATAAGTTTTTTGTTTTAATTGTATCCTACAAAGTTAGGCTCCACAAAATAGGCAAAATTGTAAAAATGTTACCTGCTGATCATAAGGCATGCCTTAATCAACCGGTAAAAAATGAGGAACGATCTTAAGTGTGGGCTTTATTGGCACATTTTTAATGTAGTCATTAGGTTTCAGCCCGGTAAATCTCTTGAAATTATTGTTGAAATGTGCCTGGTCAAAAAAATCCAATTCATAGGCAATATCGGTTAGTTTATCAGGCATGGCCCTGCTAATGGTGTGAAGTATCGATTGAAACCGGTTGAGGGATGATAGCATTTTTGGCGAAACCCCCAGGTATTCCTGGAATAAATAGTTAAGGTGTTTTCTTGAAATGTTATGCTGTTGGCAAATTGCTGTTATGGAAACAGGTGTTTTACCCTTTAATAAGGAATCGATCGAAGACAATAGTTTCTGGTTTGGCATTTTAGTTGTTAAAAGTTTTCTGTAGAGGAGATTCTCTGTGATCAAAAACTTTTCATTCACTGTTTTGGTTTCTTTTAATTGCTCCAGGTTTCGTCGGCTTCCTTATGGAAGATGCAGTTGAGGTCGATAAAATTATCCGTAAAATGCCGCATTGGCTGATCCAGGAAAACGTAAGCCCCTAAGGTTTTGAACTATATTACGATCATCTTGCTTTCTCCATAACTTTCCACGTAAGTAGGCTGGGTTTGAAGCCCTGCTACCCAATATTTTTTATAATCTATGAAGCGGGTAAATTGCGGATCAGTAAATAATTTAAAAGGGTCATTAAGATTAAAGACCAGGCTCATGGCTGTTTTTGGAAATCCAACACCTTTATTATTTCCTTCAACATAGATGATGGAATCAACATAGCCGTTAAGCGGAGCCTTTGGTATGTGTTTGCGAAATATCAATGTTGCTTTGTCAAAGTTATTTATTTTCAACTTTTCATCAATGCGCCAGCAGGGAATAAACAGCTGTATCACCAAAGTTGCCATTAAAAAAATAGTCTTCCTTAAAATAGGCTTCACGAATGAATTTGTTTCGCTCTAAAAGTTTTATGGAAGCGCTGTTGCCGGGATGTACCTTAGCTTCTATCGAATGTAATCTCATTTTGCTGAATGCATAATCCAAAATTCCAGCCAGGGCTTCCTGCATTACGCCCTTTCCCTGTTGGTCCGGATGAAGGGCATAGCCAACCTCTGCCCTGTAGTGCGCCCTAATGATATTCCAGCAACAAATTGTACCTGCCAGTTTATCATCGCCCTTGAATGCTATTCCCCAATAGATACATTCATTTTCACTAATTCCTTTATTTATTTTATGAATGAATGCAGTGGCATCCCCCAGGTTATTTGCTTTTTGTATGTCAAGGAATTTCAAAATTCTGTCATCCGAGCGCAGGATAAAAATTTCGGGAGCATCACTGTCTTCGAGTTTTCTTAATACAAGCTGTTTAGTTGTGATCAGTGGAAACGGCTCAAAATTCAAAGTAAGCATTGTGTTTTATTTATATTTTATTGAAACTCAGTTCGGCGGCTCCGTGTTTCCATATATTGTCACCCAGTAGTTGAAGCAGTGAAAGGTCTTCTTCAAATACTTTCCCAAAAATATTTCCGCAATCGAGCAATTTACCTTCACAATAGAATATGCCAATGCAATTGCATATCTTATTCCTGGCAGGTTTTAGAGGGCCAATCACAATTTCTCCGGGTTCGGTAAATATGGAGGCATTTTCCTGTGCTACATCCAGGCCGGGGGCTTTGTCGGTCCATATTTCCTGTCCCGATACCCTTGCGTGAAGAAAGGATATTGAAAACGGTAAGGCCTGCTCAAATGCTGTTGTTGTCAATGGCGCTGCATCTGCGTATAGCCTGAACCGTATCTTTTTCCCCATCCCTTGTGCTGATAATAAAGTTTTGCATCTTATCTTTCTGCTATTGCTTTTATCTGTTCAAGAAATCCTTTCATTCCGCCTTTGGAATGCTGGTAGCCTTCTTCGGAAGAAAACCCTTTTTGTGTCCAGGTAAAATTGGTTGTTTTATTATCGTTACTTTTTAAGGTATAGGTTACCAGTGAATAATTTTCGGGGCTATCTTCCAACCCCGAAAAACCACTCCAGTAACTGTAACTGATCAGTTCATTTAAAATATTTTCGCATACCACGCCTTTGTCGCGGTATTTGAATTCTTTATTGTCACCATATTCACCCTGGAATATAATATCACTTCCCACTTTCCAGTCGGTGATGGTTTCGGTTCCAAAAAGATATTCTTTGATCAGTTCAGGATCGGTCATTGTTCTCCATACTTTGGGGGGTGTGGCATTGATGTCGATGGATTCTGATACTTCAAGGTCGTGCCGCATAATTAGTATATTGATTGGTATGAAGATAAATGATAAATTTCCTATAAGGCACAAAGGTGACGAAGTATTTTCCTTGTATACCTGGCAACTTTATGGCATGCATTTTAGTTTTATTTATTTTAATTTTTTCTTAAGATCATTTCGGTTGATGAAAACACCAGCCCCCGGGAAGATGAATTTTTTCCTGGCCTTTATTCATTGCTGAATAGCAATAGTATTTCATCCTCTCCGGGCAAACTGAACTCCCTTTTAAATTTCAGCCCGATCTTCTCCAACAGTTTAATGGATGTTTTATTTGTTGGAATAGTGATCGCTGATATGCGGGGTAATTTCAGTTCATCTATCGCATAAGCCAATGTTGCTTTTGCCATTTCATAAGCATATCCCTTACCGTGATATCCGGGTAAGAAAGCAAAGCCAATGTCGGGATCATCGAGCCCGGGCCGTTTTATGATGCCACACATCCCGATCGGGACCTTTTCCTCTTTTGTTTCAACCATTGACAGGCCAAACCCGTTCACCGAATAACTTTTTATTGGGCCGTTCAACAGGTAGCTTGTTGCCTGTTCGGTTGTATGTACATTGCGATCGCCTATGAATTCGATCCATCCCGGGCTATTCAGTAATTCAATGATGAATTTTGTATCAGCAACTGTAAATTCTTTGAGTGTTAATCTTTCTGTCTCTAAAGTATAACTCATTTCTTTTGGTTATTTAATACTTGCCTGATCGTAGCTAAGTGTGATAAGAGTACCAATGGCACCACACAGCAGGGTAACCAGGTAAATGGAAAATATAAAATGGCAATATTGGGCTGATCAAAGGCCAATTGTTGAATAGGGAATGGTGCCGACAGAACGGCAATGACCACGATATTCAGTAAAAGCCCGATGCAAATGAAGTTCCAAAGCAGGATAACGGTCTTGCTGAATTGTTTTTTAATGAACCCAAAATAAAAAATAACGGGAGCAGTTAAGCCAGCAATTATATCAAAATTCCTTCCTTCAAAGGTCATGAGTTTGGGAACAACCTTATTAATGAATAACAGTAATAAAACAATTTCAACAGGTATCCTGATGGTGTGCAGGATCGTGAGGGTCTTTATGTTTAAATTATCAATATATTTTCTGCCCTTTGCAGTTGCAAAAAGGCCGGTGATAAAGATCAAAGCAGGCAGGCCCAATAGAATGAATCTTGGCGGAAGACCGCTGGTCACAGTATAAAAACCGGTTACTGATAAAAAGCCCTGCAATGCAAGCCAGGCAAGCAAAATGAGTAAGGTGGCCACCGAATTATTTGCCGCCTTAAAAAAAATGAAGACAGTAAGGATGGTTGTTAGCCCGAAGATCAGGCTAATGTAGACCGGTAAATTTTCCATTGCTGACCGCCTTTTAAAATGACTTAAAACCTGCAGAAGATATTGCTTAAAGAAACGAAAATATATTTAAACGTAAAAAAATTTGAGTTAAAAGGAGAGGAGAGCAGTAAAATGAAGAAGCGCAGGTTATTTTTACTAACAGTATCCTTCATCAGACATAGATACTGCTGCATGCAGTTTTTAGTCATTCATTACAACATAGGTCTTTGCAACCAGGTCCCCGATCCGTTGACTATTTGCATTGGAAGATGCTACTATCAGCCCGATCAACAAGAACAGGTCTATGATATCAAAAAGATGCCTTATCAAAGAAGCTCCAATATTGGTTGGCGACTGATCCTGTCTGACAACTTTTATTTTTAAGATCCATTTACCGATGGTACGGCCCGTTAGTCCTTCACAGATCGGTATAAGTGGCAACCAAAGCACACAAAATAAAATTGCAGGAAGCCCGGTTAAATGAAACCCGAAGCCTTCTGCATTATTAAAAGACATTCCAAACAGCAATCCAATCAGGTAGCCAAGTGTTAAATAAATGACCATGTCGATAAGTGCAGCAACTACCCTTAGTTTTTTGGGTGCTATTTTAATATTCGGGGTGAGATCATTCAATAGATCCATGTAGCGGATGATTTAGGGTTATTAAAAACTATTTTTTCTTTGTCGCTTTAGGTTTTAGTGTTTTAATATACTCATAACTCATGTTAAGATACACTTTTAATTCTTTTGTTTTTTTCAACAAACTATCCGGCACTGTAACATATTCTTTCATAATGATCCCATAAGCTTCCAGTAAATTGGTTTTATACTTCTTAAAAAAAAACTCCCTTTCTTTTTCAGGTAAACGAATGCC
>JANYIM010000165.1 GCA_025362055.1 Bacteroidota bacterium | reverse complement strand
CAATGGCAGGGTAAATCCTCCTGTTCGATAATTTACGTTCCAGTTGCAATTCCATATTGCCGGTTCCCTTGAATTCCTCGAAGATCACTTCATCCATCTTACTACCGGTATCGACTAACGCTGTTGCGATGATCGATACCGGTAGTAAGATGGATGAAGTGATCTTCGAGGAATTCAAGGGAACCGGCAATATGGAATTGCAACTGGAACGTAAATTATCGAACAGGAGGATTTACCCTGCCATTGATATCGTTTCATCTTCTACAAGGCGTGATGACCTGTTACTGGATAAAGATACTTTCCAACGCATGTGGGTGCTGCGCAAGCATATGGCCGACATGAATCCTGAAGAAGCCATCAATGTGTTATTGAAGAACATGAAGGGCACGAAGGATAATGCAGAATTTTTGACGAGTATGAATGGATAAAAAAAATAAAAATACGGAAGAGGAGAGAAAGGGATAGTAACCCTTTTCTCCTCTTTTCTTTTGTACCCCTAGCTAACCTCACGTAAGCTTTTTTGTTTTATAAAGAACATCAGTAATCCGGCAAAGAACATAGAACAGGCTCCGAGCAAAATGGTATAAATCGTTTCTCCCCTAAAAAAATGACTGGTGATAAAACTTAATAAGAACGCTGCGGTTACCTGTGGGATCACGACAGAAAAATTGAATATGGCAAAATAACTACCCAGTTTATTTTCCGGTGCTGTTTCGCTTATGATACTATATGGGATATTGGAAATGCTACTCCAGGCAATGCCGATAAAGGCAAAAGATAAAAACAACCCGTATTTATTTTTTATACAACAGATCAGGAATAACCCAATACCTCCCGCCAATAAAGCAAATGCATGCAGGCGCTCACGACTGGCATACCTTAATAGTTTTGGGATCATAAAAACAAGGAATGCAGCCAGTGTGCTGTAGAATGCAAAACAGATCCCAACCCAGGTAATGCCATCGCCGAATGCGGCGCTTTCAGCATCAGTGGTATTAAAAATATATCGCGTGATCACAGGTGTAGCATAGATCCACAGGGCAAATAAAGCCAACCAGGTAAAGAACTGTACGAAAAAAAGCGGCAGTAAATGCCTTATGATCCGTAGCATGATAATAAAGGTGTTTAGTTTTAATTGAAAGGAAAAGATAAGGAACTAAGCTAAGAGTAGGAAAGAGAAAATGAGAAAAAAACGAATGTATGCTGACTCCTTTTCTCCTTTGACCTCTTAGCTAATATGATTTAACTTAGCACTGCATGCCGGTTCAAAAAATATCCATAGAACAATTCTTATCACTTTCCCGTGAGTACCCTGTGCTGGATGTACGTAGTCCGGGTGAATATAAACACGCACATATACCCAATGCGTATAGTTTACCGCTGTTCAGTGATGAGGAAAGAAAAGCAGTGGGCACCGCATACAAACAACAAAGTCGCGAGGAGGCGATCAAGATAGGATTGGATTTTTTTGGTGTAAAGATGAAGAAGATGGTGGAGGAAGCGGAAAAAATAGTTGGTAGTATGCAGCCTGCAAACCACAAACTACCACCTATCAACCCGGTTCTCGTTCACTGTTGGCGAGGTGGCATGCGCAGTGCAGCGGTTGCCTGGCTGCTTGATCTGTATGGATTTAAAGTGCACCTGTTGGTAGGTGGGTACAAAGCTTACCGTAAATGGGTGCTGGCGCAATTTGAAAAGGAATATAATTTTAATATTATAGGCGGGTATACCGGTAGCGGTAAAACGCTTTTATTACATGAACTAAAAAAACAGGGGCAAACGATCCTTGACCTGGAAGCATTGGCCTGTCATAAGGGCTCTGCATTTGGCGCACTGGGAGAAAAGGAACAACCAGGGCAGGAGTTATTTGAGAATCTTTTGGCTCAATCGTTGAACGATGCTCATTGGCCGTTGGCTGCAGAAAACGCTTCGCCAAACAACGCCCAACCACCAACGAGCATTTATATTGAAGATGAAAGTCAACGTATCGGCAACCTCCAGCTCCCCATGCCCCTTTGGTACACGATGCGCAAGAGCCCGGTTTATTTTTTAGACATCCCGTTTAATGAACGCCTTAAATATATAACAGCAGAATATGGAAAATTTGAAAAGGAAACACTAGTGAATGCCATTATCCGCATACAAAAGCGTTTAGGCGGACTGGAAACAAAAAATGCCATCAACCATTTACTGGAGAATAAGCACGAAGATTGCTTTCGTATTTTACTGGCCTATTACGATAAATGGTACACTAAAGGCTTGTATAATCGTGAAAATATTGAGGCGCTTTTAAATAAAATACCCTGTAAAGACGTTGATACAAAGGCCAATACCCAAAAAATAGTAACATGCAACATTGTAAACGCCTCCTGATCATTTGTGTATTATGTTTTCCTTTCGGACTTTTAGCGCAAGATATCACCGGCTTGTGGAAAGGGGTTATGCATAATGATACCACGGGGAGAGACCTGCGCTATGAAGTTGCCATTAGTGAATACAAAGGGAAACTTAGTGGTTACTCCCATACTTTTTTTATTGTGGATGATAGAGAATACTACGGGGTAAAAAAAGTAAAAGTTAGAAGAGAGGATGACAAGATCATTGTACAGGACCAGGAACTGATCGCCAATAATTATCCAATACCTCCCAATAAGGGCGTACATCAGCTGGATGTGCTTACACTGGAAATGCAAGACAGCATCATGACCCTGAGTGGCCCCTTCAGTACCAACCGCACAAAAGAATACCACTCACTTACGGGTAGCATCAGGATACAAAGAAAAAATAATTTTCGACAATCTGCACTGGTACCACATCTGGAAGAATTAGGATTGGCTCAGGACCTGTCTTTTGTTCAGGCAGAAAAACCAATAACGACAAAACCTGCGGTTGTTAGCGAACCCATTGTTGCTGTAGTAGCGCCTGTTAAAAAAGAAAAACCTGCAAAAGAACCCAGGCCGGTAAAGACGGAACCTGTTGTAACAAAAACAGAGCCGGTTAAAATTCCTGTCCCCAAAGTATTTGTTCCTGCAGCCGATGTTGCCAAACGCACGATCGAAACCATACAATCTGTATATTATAAATCAGATAGCCTGGTGCTTACATTGTATGATAATGGCGAGGTGGATGGTGATACCGTTAGTGTGTTGATGAATGGCGTGGTGATCATGCCGATGCAGGGGCTTAGTACAAAAGCCATCCGTAAAACAATTTACATTACTAAAGACACTCCCGACAGTATACAGTTGATAATGTATGCCGAAAACCTTGGTAGTATCCC
>JANYIM010000128.1 GCA_025362055.1 Bacteroidota bacterium | reverse complement strand
GGAGAAGAAGAATAGATGCAGGTGGCGCTGCTGCTAAGATCGGTGGCGTAGTTACCTATCCATTCGATGGTTATGGCTTTAAGGAAATGCCGGCGATCTTTCCTGCATCAAGGCTACCTGTCTTATCATACATCCCCAGTAATGTAGCAGGAGTTTTTGTGAGGGCATCCAATGCTCTTTGCTCTGATAGACCATTCTGGATCGCTTTGCGCAAGTTTGCAAAAAATGAAGTGATATCTTTTAATCCATTTGCTGTTAGTGCAAAATTGATATTGGCTTTTTCAAATGCACCGGGATTCAGTGGCGCCATTTCCCAACTCCTCAGGTCGGCGATCGATACAAACCTTGCGTCGGTAGGGTCTTCCACATCCATGGCCTGGGGAAAATTCAACGGTACAATATAAGTAGCATTGGTTCCCTTCACTTCATTTATTCTCTGGTATTCATTACCCGCACCTTTAATAATGTATTGCACGCCAAATTCATCGCCTATCTTATCGGCCCTTAGATCGCTCCATTTATCAGAAGATTCAAATATTTGCGGAAGGCTTTGATTGTCATTGAAGGCCTCCAGCGATAAATTAGTCCCTTCTGTTGCAGGCCTTGTCTTATACCATTGTGCATCTAAAAAGTTCTGTCGTAACAATGCCACGCAGCCCATCAATGAATTGGGATAATCCTGGGTTGAACTTCCTTTGTCGAATGAATAATTAGCCGAAGCTTTTTCTTTCAGGATCACCTTATTCTCTTTTTCAGCAGCGAGTGTAACAAAAGCACCGGTGCCCCTTGAGATACCATCCATTTGAAGCGTAAGCACGGCACCAAAACCAATGCCCCTTAATTCTTTTGCTTTGGCATCATTTACTGCAAATGACTTTGAGATATCCACTTCCGATTTAATGGCCTGGTTCCATCCGTAAGCACCCTTGGTGTTAGATAACATTTGTGATTGCCCGCCAAAGCCGCCAAAAACTCTTTGTACGGGTTGTGTGCCATAATCGCTGTACATGTCTATGAACGAAGGATAAATATATTTACCCTTGCAATCCACTACTACAGCGTCTTTAGGGACCGCTACATTGTTGCCAACGCTTTCGATCTTTCCCTGCCGGATGACCAGCGTCGCATTTTGTATGGTGGTAACGGCATCTTTTACGACCGTAGCATTGGTAAAAGCGTAGCAGCCTTCTTTGGGATTGGCTACGTCATTGACCGGGTAGGTTGCCTGTGCATTTACCAGTAAGGCATTCAGCAATAGTGCGAAGAGCACTACCGGGATCTTTCTTATTTGCATGCAATTTAGTTTTGATATTAAAATTGGAGCGATAAATATAACAAATGATTGTACGTAAAGCTAACCGCTGATGGAATTTTGTTTTGGTTAATCTGTATTTTTACGGACGGTCGGGTAATAAAAATCAATAGATTTGCCAGGCGACTGACCGGCGCAGTAGTACCGGGGAAAAGCATTTGTAAATGAAACGATTCATGAAAAAAGCAGTAAGTATCATTCTCCTCTTAGTGGTCATTAAAAGCAGTTATGCGCAGGATAGTACCCATGTTGATTCTGCCGGTACAGGAACGATATTTGTGAATAAAGACCCTCGCCTTGATATCATTGGGAAAAAAGAGTTGGAATTCAATACCATGGGTATGAAAGCGGCCAAGGGGTACAGGTTATTGGTAATGAGCAGTAATGACAGGGAGAAAGTAATGAGCGTAAGGGCAAAATTATTGCAACAGTTTCCCGATCAGAAAGTATATATGACCTTCCAGGCACCCTATATCAAACTAAAGTTTGGCAATTTTGTGGAAAAGCCTGATGCGGAGAAATACCGTGACCAGATCGCTAAGGCAAGGATCGTTACTACCAATGTGTATGTTGTTCCCGAAGTGGTAGAAGTAAAGCCTGATAAGAACAAAGATAAAGATGATGAATAGTTTGGGTTAATGCTGTAAATTGAAAAGCGTTTCCATTGTAAAACTCTTTTTTAATATACTTGCCACAGATTGCACAGATTTGTACAAATTACTCTGTGGCTAAAAAGATCCCGCCGATAGGCGAGATCAAAGATCAAGTTGATTTATGCTTAAAGAAAAAATAAAAGCCCTCGCCAAAAATAATGCTGCTGAATTCATTGAAGTTCGACATCAGCTGCACTCAAACCCCGAACTGAGTTTTAAAGAATTTGAAACATCCGCATTTGTACAACAAAAATTAACCGATTGGGGAATTCCTTTCGAAATAAAAGCTACTACCGGTGTTGTAGGTTTGATAAAAGGGAAGAACGCAGATAAAAAAGTGATTGCACTAAGGGCTGATATGGATGCCTTACCCATTACCGAAGAAAATGATGTAGCGTATAAATCAAAGAATATAGGCGTAATGCACGCCTGCGGGCATGATGTGCATACTACCTGTTTGCTGGGTGCTGCTAAAATTTTAAATGAACTAAAAGATGAGTGGGAAGGAACAGTGAAACTGATCTTTCAACCCGGCGAAGAAAAAAACCCGGGTGGCGCCAGTTTACTAATTAAAGAAGGGGTACTGCAAAACCCTGCACCTCAAAATATTTTTGCCCTTCATGTGCACCCCGGTTTACAAGTAGGTAAATTAAGTTTTAGAG
>JANYIM010000147.1 GCA_025362055.1 Bacteroidota bacterium | reverse complement strand
GCATTTCAACGGCAGAAGAAAAAAGTATTGTAGCCATATCGCGGAAAAATGCCAATAAAAAATATGTGACCTGGGCCGTTGACCAGGCCATCAACTGGAAAAATGACTGGCATCATCCCGGTATCTACCATATTCATGGCGATAATGATAAAATGTTTCCCATCAATAAGCTAAAACCAAACTACACATTGAAAGATGCCGGGCATTTTATGATCATGAACCGTGCAGATGAGGTGAGCGACTGCGTTAATGAGATATTAAAGACCACCTGATCATTTTGTTAAACATTTCAAACAATTTCCCCGCAAAACCTTACCAAACGGTTTATTATGGTATTTTTGGCACTTCTAAAATTTAACTCATGAGTATTGGATGGATTATTTTTATAGCAGCCACGCTGGGTTGGCATATCGGGATGTATGGTATGTTTAAAAAGGCCGGTATTGAAGGGTGGAAGGCCTTTATCCCTTTTTACAATACCTGGTGCATGGTACAGAAAATGGAGGTAAAAAAGTACTGGTTCTTTTTCCAGTTGATCCCAATTGCCGGGCAATTCATTACCATCTGGATCACTATTAAATTTGTAGAGCTTTTTGGACGTTTTGGCTTCTGGCAACATGCCGCAACGGTGCTGTTCCCTTTTCTTTATTTCCCTTACCTGGGATTTTCAAAGAATGAGAAATACGCCGGTACTGCAGTAGTAAAAAATTATAAAAAATCAACTGCCAGGGAATGGATCGATGCAGCAGCATTTGCAGTGGTAGCGGCTACGCTTATACGCACTTTTGTTTTTGAGGCCTATGTGATCCCTACGCCTTCCATGGAAAAAACATTGCTGGTGAATGATTACCTGTTCGTAAGTAAATCGGCTTATGGCCCGCGTTTGCCCAATACGCCCATTGCAATGCCTTTTGTACATCATACCATACCGGGTATCAATACTAAATCCTATGTTGAATGGATACACCTGCCTTATACCAGGTGGTTCGCTTCGCCGGTACAAAGAAATGATGTGGTAGTATTCAATTTCCCTGTCAATGATACTTTGATCAACGATCCGGAAGAGCGTTTTGGTTCGCAGATCACTTATTACCAGGCCTGCAGGATGATGGGAAGAGAAAAGGTTTGGGAGGATTATGGACAGTATATCATTACAAGGCCGGTGGATAAAAGAGAAAATTTCATTAAACGTTGTGTTGGGATCGCCGGTGACACCATACAGGTCATCAATGGTATCTTACATGTGAATGGAAAGCCGCAAGAGTATTTCCCAAATATGGAAAGGATGTATAAAGTTGTAGACCCCCGGAAAACAGGCACTGATGCGGAAAGTTATATAGCGCTTGGGATTAATGTAAGGGAATCTCAGAATGACATGCGATTGCCACCCGATACAGATGGCGGCGTATATGTAAATATCACCAATGAAGAATGGAATAAAATGTCGGCAGCCAACCGCTCTTTATTCAGCTTTTATCTCGACCAGGACCAGGGCAGGGTGTTTCCATATTATGATACTACTAACCATTGGTCGGCTGATATTTACGGCCCTTTATGGATACCAAAGAAAGGAGCAAGCATTCAACTGACTGCAGACAATATCATCCGCTACCAACGTTGCATTGAAGTATATGAAGGCAATGAATTTGAGAACCGTGGCGGAAAATATTTCATTAACGGAAAAGAAAGCACCAGCTATACTTTTAAAATGGATTATTATTGGATGATGGGGGATAACCGCCATAATTCATTGGATAGCCGTTACTGGGGATTTGTGCCCGAAGACCATGTAGTGGGCAAGGCATCACTCATCTGGTTCAGTTGGGAAGGCGGCCCGCGCTGGAAGCGGATATTCAGGTGGATAAGGTAAGCGCGTATAATTTGAAAAGTAATTTATAAAGGAGGATGTCAACAGGAACTTGTCGAACGCGGATTGTTATGGGATCAGCCCTACAATTTTGAAACTGATTTACTACCGGTCAGGTAAATTAATACGTAATTCAACTTAAATGATTAACTTTAAGATACGGATGGGTCCTCTCTGCAGCAATGCAGGGAGGATTTTTTGTCTGCTTTAAAATCGCAGCAACCATTCACTAAATCTTACTATATGAACAAAGAAGAATATCGTTTTGCATTCGAGGTCTACGATTCAATTGAAGAACTCAGCAAACAAGATGCCTGGTTACTGAATGAGGCCAGGGGTGTAACAGAATCTGCCTATGCACCCTATTCCAACTTTAATGTGGGTGCGGTAGCCAAACTGGCCAATGGAGAGATCGTGGCAGGTACCAACCAGGAGAACGCTTCCTATCCGGTAGGATTATGCGCAGAAAGGGTTTTACTGGCATCTGCATCAACCTTATATCCTCATATTGCCATTGATGCCATTGCCATCAGCTATAATAATAATAATGGGGAAAGCAATCACCCGATATCTCCCTGCGGCATTTGCCGGCAAACGCTGGTGGAATATGAAGAAAGGGTGAAACAGCCGATACGCCTCATCTTAAGCGGAATGGAAGGAAAAGTTTACGTGATAGAAAAATCGATCAATCTTTTGCCGCTTTCTTTTGGCAGCGTAGATCTTAAGTAAGATCAATTGATAACAGTAACGGGTATCTCCAAACTGATCGTAACATCATCGCCGATCTCATCATCCGCTTCTCCAATTTTATAGTCGCTGCGCCGGATCTTGAATGAACCTTTGAATGTTCCTGCAGCCTTTGATCCTTCATACACAAATGGGATGGATATCTCCTTCGTTGTTTCCTTCATCAATAAGTTACCCGTTGCGGTATAACCAGCCGCCGTTTTTTCGATCTTTGTGGAAGTGAATTTACTCACCGGGGATGTAGCTGCACTAAAGAATTCTTTTGATTGTAAATGCGTATCCCTGCCACCAATGCCGGTATTGATGGTGGTAATGTCGATGGTACAGTTCAAAGACGAGTTTGCAAGGTCATTCTCATCAAATTTTACTTCTCCCTTCGCCCCCTTGAAATTACCGATCAGTTCCTGTCCGTGTGCCTGGATCGAAAATTTGACCATCGCTTTTTCTGAATCAATTTTCCAGTTGATGATGGACTGGATCGTATAGGCAGACCCGATCATCAATAACAACGACGCCAGTAAAACCGATACAATTCTTTTCATGTTCATATTTTTTGTAAAATTAATCTTAAGCTCGCGAAGAAATTGAAAATTGTTGTTAAAAGATCAAAATAGTGTTTGAACACCATTTGCGGTTTTTGCTTCCAGTTCCAACAGCCATTTTTTTCGCCACAGGTCGCCACCATAGCCTACAAGGTCACCATTGCTGCCGATCACCCGGTGACAGGGAACGATGATGCAAATGCTGTTATGGCCATTGGCTGTACCCACCGCCCGTATTGCTTTTACATTGCCGATGCGTTTACTCAGTTCAAGATAACTGATGGTGCGGCCGTATGGTATCCTGCATAATTCAGCCCATACCGTTTGCTGAAAATCGGTGCCGACCTGCGAAGTGTGAATGCTGAATTCTGTTCTTTTCCCTGCAAAATACTCATCCAGTTGTTTGATACAGGCCCTGATGATGGCCGACTTAGGCTTTACATAAGAAAGCTCGTCTTCATTTATTTTAGCACCCTTCCAGGAATTCACGAATAAAACATCGGATATTGCACTGCCTGTACTGCGTATTTCCAGTACACCTAAAGGCGAGCGATAATATACAATTTCAATATTCATGAACGGGAATATCAAATTTACAATGATTTCTTTTGTGGGATTGGATAAAAAACAATTTCTTTGAACCGGAATAAGAAGGCCACTATGACCAATAAGAGCGAAAATAAATTTTATGAGAAGGCAATGTCTGCCATAGCGGACCCTTATCGACTGTCCATTTTACAAGAGATCTCCAAAAAAGGTACCATGCGTTGCTGCGATGTGGTTGGACTTACCGGTTTATCCCAACCCACCTGTTCCCATCATATCAAATTACTGGCAGAGAGTGAACTCATCGACTGCAGGAAAGAGGGGCGCAGTAATTTCATTACGCTGAATAAGAATAATTTCAAGAAGTTAGGGGAGTACTTTGAGCAGTTTGGAGAATAGGTACCTGCAAGGGAGAAGCAAACGAATTCATGCAGTTATTGATTTATTGAATATGCTTCGGGTGTAAACTTTGCTCCTTGCTGTTAAATCTTACCCTATCTTCCCGCCATTTTGAACAAATAACGAAGGCTGTAATAACACCACATCATTGTTTTCGTTGTAGACTCCCAGCACCAAACATTCACTGAAAAAATTAGCGATCTGTTTAGGCGGGAAATTAACCACAGCGATCACCTGCCTGCCTGGTAATTCATCCTTTTTATATAAAGTGGTTATTTGCGCAGAGGACCTTTTGATACCATATTCCCCAAAATCGATCCTGAGTTGATATGCCGGTTTTTTAGCATTGGGAAAATCAACTACTTCAAGGATCGTGCCCACCCGCATTTCAATTTTTTCAAAATCAGCCCAGGTTATCATTAGCTCAGCGTTAAAGGAAAAAAGAGTTGTTATTTAAGGCTTTTAAGGTTTCTAAAAATTTAGAAGCCTGTATTCGTTGATAATTCATCAACATGTATCACTGCAGCCAAATTCAAAGGCCCATAGATATGTGGAAATGCTTCATTAACTGAAAGGGCCAGTTCGTATGTAAGCGCTGCTGTTAATTTTGCTTCATCAATATGAAGCAGCAAAAGGCCTGTTTGTCCCGCATAATATCTTTCCAAAACGCCTTTTACCTGTTCGGCTTTACTGCAATGAATAAAACCTTCAGCTGCCAGTGAGGCTGCTTCGTAAAAGCCCTGCAATTGTGCCTTCCGCCAGTCTTCAATACTAACTACATGGTAGATCATGGGTCCAGTAAATTTGCCAGCGACATCAATTCATCCATTTTGTATTTGTTGCGGTCATCATCAAAACATTTACTCAACTCTTCCAGTAAGAATTGTATGATCCGCTTATTACCAAGCTGCCGGAAATAAGAAGTGGTAGGCGGCACCGATATGCGTTTAAAATAGCTCTCCACATCTTTATGACTGTACATCTGCCCGTTCAAAGGATCGATATAGAAATTTATCTTTTCTGAAGAATGGCCAACCGGGTTCAGCAGGTCGTGTTGCGGATCAAAATAAGCAAGGATGAATTGGCGTGGAATGTTAATGGCTTTTACGGGCAGGTCAAGCAATTCGCACAATACAATATAAATGATGCCGTTGCTGATGGCATTTCCTTTTTTGCTTTCGAGGGTTTTGTTGATCAGGTAATCGTCGGGGTTAGTATAGGCAAATTCAACGCCCTTTTGTTTGTAGTAATTGTACAGGATACTGGTCACCACATTGATCTGTTCTATCGGGGTAAGATAATTATTGAGCTCCAGCCAGGTATTGCGCCTGAGTTTTTCGATCTCCTGTAATACAGTGGTGGACTGCAGTTCAGGGTAATGGTACCTGGCCACCAATAAGGCGCCTTGTAAAAGATCGGCCTCCCCGTCTCGCCAGCTGATGAAATCATTGGTGAGGTCCCTGAAATGTAAGCGGTGAATGAGCAGTTCTATCCTTTCCTGTATCTCTTCATTGGTAGTATTCTCCCAAAGGCTTTCGAGGTTGGGAATAATGGCTTTGCCGAAGGAGACGATCTTATCACTAACGGTATTGTACACATCCTCATCAGGATCATCAATGAGGTGAAAGAGGGCAGATATTTCTTTATTCTCGGTCAAGAGGGTTTTATTTTAAATCAATATCCGAAAATGATGGGGAATGATACCATTATAATTTTCCACAGGTGTGATAAAATAAAAAAGGAAGGAAGTTTTCAGTTTGCGATTTTCGATTGAGCCTCTAACAGGTAGTATGTTTCTGGTAATATCAAAGGCTCTTTGTACTTGAAAAAGAGAAAACCGTTAAATTTTCTTCTTCCTGTAACTCTTCTTTGGCGGATTGGCTTTTAGCTCTTCAATGATCACTTTTACTTCTTCGATCGTAAGTTCAGCTACTTTTTCCTGCTGCTCTTTATTAAGTTTGTAATTGCGTAGGCCCTGCTTGATATATGGGCCATAAGGGCCACGGAGTAATTGTATTTTCTCTTTTTCAAACACCTTGATGG
>JANYIM010000144.1 GCA_025362055.1 Bacteroidota bacterium | reverse complement strand
TGCATCAAGCTGTTTGCGCAGATCTCCGGCATTGGCATCCGTACCCGTTTTATCACGCAATTGCTTTTTTGCCGTTTGCAGATCAGAAAGAACAAAGACCATACTCCGGTACATATTCTTATGGTAAGCCGAATCAGCATCCACTTTTACGTTTAGTTTTTTAATATTCTCTGTGATCTGTCCATCCAAGAGGTCGGGCTTCTGTGCCTTTGTGTTGATCGTATCAAGCATGCCGGCAATTCCCGACATTTCATTCATAAAAGACTCCGAAAATTCCTGGTCTTTTGCCCCGATCCTCATTTCTGTGAGCAATTGATCATTTTGCTTAAACGGCACTTGTATGCTAAAAAAGATAGTAGTGGTAATAATGGCAATGCTTAGTATGAAAAGAAGCAAAAAATTACGAAATGTCTTTTTCCTGTCTGCCCTATTGATCGGTTCCATACATTTAAATTTTATAATATATTTTAGAATGTAATATTGTGGAATAAATTTAAGCAAATTCAACCTTATTCGCAAGGAAAGAATGGGTTAGGCTTATTAAAGTATTAAAAAACAGTAACAATACCGGAGTTATTTTTTTAGTATCACTGACGGTACACTGTCTTTCTTAAAAGTATTTTATTTTCATCCGTTAATGCAGAAAGTAATACACCATCATGTTTCTTATTGTCAATATCAATAAGAACAAGTTTGCTGCCATACCCGAAGTCGATAAACACCTTGCCATCAATTATCCAGCCACGGCCTGTAATAGTGTTGCCGGAGTTAATAATGTCATTTTCAATCGAAAGGTCCCCATCAAGTACTACAGTAATTTCTGCACTATCTTTTATATTTTGGTAGTTGCCGCTGATATGCGCCCAGATGTAGCTTTCTTTTAAGATATCAGTATTTTTTTCAGTTTTTGTATTCTTTTTTGATTCAGCGTTTTTAGCTACCCGGTCAGGATGATTGCCATCGCTTTCATCAACTTTCAATTGTAATTCAGGTAAATTCGTTTTATCTGGCTTATCTGTTTCACTTTGCTGGATATTCCTGGAAGCAGCAGTTGTACTAAAAACATTGTAGCCAAAATTTTTCATATACAATTCCGGATATTCAAATAACTCTTTTACTGCAATGATCTTATAAACATATTCTGCGGTCTCCTTATTGAGGTTCATCTCAAAATAATTATTTCCCTGCTGCCTGATAGCCTGTCTTATTTTACCAATGCCTATGTTATAGGCTGCCGCTGTTAATACCCAAGATGATATTCCATATTGTTTCCTGATATTCTGGTAACATTGTGCAAGTACCTGGCAGGCAGCGTTAGTAGCTTTTCGCAGGTCATTTCTATCGTCATTGTAATCAGTAACTGTTAAACCTAGGCCGATGGCAGTACCACGCATAAGTTGCCAGACCCCGGCGGCGCCGGCACTGGAGACAACATTTCTGAAACCGCTTTCTACAATTGGCAGGTATTTAAAATCTTCCGGTAATCCTGTTTCCCGTAAATAAAGTTCAATCATGGTCATGTCGGGGTTCCCTTTCTGTCGCAATTGGGCCACAAATCCATAGTTGATCTGCTTTTTAATGATATCCATTAATTTAGTTGCAACAAACTGGTCGTTTACAGGGATCCTTTCTCCGCAGAAATAAATTTCATGGCCTATTGACCGTAAAGTGCCACTTAATAAAAGAATACTGACGCTGAACCGCAGGAATATTTTTTTAATTTCCATATTGAAGGTTAATGAATAGTAATAGTTATTGTCCGTTCCTTTCCTGGTTATAATCAGATCCGGGAATCTTAATTTCTACATTTACTTTTCCAAACCGGTCATGCAGCTCAAATTTCAGTTGATCCAGGTCAGTTATGTCAAATGCTTTAAAAGAGTATATGATTGGTATTTGAGATCCCGGTTGAACAATGGGCAAATATCTTGGGCAAGTACAACCCGGGTAAAGTTTCAGCGGAGTTCCGTTCTTTCTCATCCATGTTAAATTCATAACCCCGGTAAGAAAATCTTCCGTACCGTTATTCTGAATCAGTATTTTCATAAATGCATCGGACTCACTGAAACTGATCCCCTGGCAAACCAAACTAATATTAGCCGAACTATTGGAAAATAACATATTAAGCCTGGATGTTGCTGATAAAAGTTCTTCACAAGCTTCACAAGTCCTTTGATTAACATTGTGGCCGATTTGATTAAATATTTGTCCTGGAGGAGTATCACCCAGCGTGAATTGTGAATATTTATCTTTAATCTCCTTAAATTTAGCATCCTTATAAGGAATGGCTTCAGTTTGTATGTTCAGGGCATGAAACTCTTCATTTTTACTGACAAATAATAATTCTGTATTGTCGCCAAATGGATTAGCATCATCAGATCCCTGGTTGGAATAATCAAATTCAAAGTCTTTTTGATCGCCCTCTTTGATTTTATCATCAGCCTTGTAAACCAGGATGAATTTATGAACACCTACTTTCTCCTGGATAATGTTTAAAGCAACCGGCTCAGCATTTTTAATTGTTGGCTGTATTGTGACAATATCTTTTGATTCGCCCTGCGTTCTTATCTTACAATTACAACTATTTGGGGTTACCCAGTCATTACGGCTAATATTTGAACTTAGTTTAACACGTGTTTCCCTTTGCATATTCACTGGAAGGGTGTCAGCATCAGATTCCTGTGCAATAACATCCTGGACAATAGTAAGCAATATTAAAAAGAGCAGAAACTTACAATAATCTTTATACTTCTTCATGGAATAAAATTTCTACTATTTATAAATATCATTTATATAACTAAAAAATTTGTGTTGCACCAACAGTTAACCTGCATTCATAATAACTACACAAAAGGGATATACCGGCGAAGCATTACTTTCAAGGATAAATTCCAACTCACGGCGTAAATTATCCAACTCGGGCCTCATGGATTCATTTACCTGGTTGCTATACCATAATTCCACATTTATTGTGCGCTTGAAACCTTCTCCCATTTTACTGCTCACTTGTACGCCTTTGTTCACTTCAACCTTTTTTAATTTATCGCCATATAATTGTGTGCAAAGGAGTTTTACATCTTCAGCACTAATGATCTTTCCTCCCGATATCAACTGCTGCCGCAGGATATTTTTTTTCTCTGTTTTTGTAATTGCACTCTTGCCGCCCGTAAAACTTGTCAATGTATGGCTCTTCTTTGAGTTGATGAGTGTATTATTAACAGCGGCCAATACGGCACCGGCCTTTATGTTGTTGGCGTCTGCACCATTGGTTACCCAATAATCAACGGATATCATTTCGCCGTTCTTTTTTGGACGCAACATCAGGTAATGATACTCAGGCTTTTTATCGGTGGCAGCGAGCATATTATCTTCCAATCCCGCCAGCATTTTTCCGATCTCCCTTAAGCGGCCAAGGATGAATTCATTACTCATTTGTCCAAAATAAGCACTCTGGTCCCTGATCGTTTCGGTGATGCTGTTGATCATTTCACGAACCTCGTTTGAACTGGTCTTGCCAACACCGGTTGTACGAACAATGACCTCGCCGGCAGCAAGGTTGTCAACACCCGCTGAAGGCCGTATCTTATATTTTTCTCCTTTTTCATTTTTGACAGATTCCAGGTCAAAAAAAGCACCTTCAGCCGGTATGGGTATGATATTTAACCAATCATCCGTACGGTAATTGAAGCTGTTCAAACGCTTATTGACTACCGGGAATGCATTAATATTACAGGTTACAATGTCAAAGACATCCTGTGAAAAATATTGTGGCAATTCTATTTTTATGAATGCGAGGTTCTCCGCTTCCAGTTGTTTCAATATTTCCTGCGGAAATTTTTCTTTCCATTCTGCAGGCAACCCGGTAGTCGTAATTTTTGCTGTACCTGCGATGTTTAAAAAACGGTTCTGATAAATGTATCCAACCTTCCTGCTTATTTTATTGGTCCTGTCATCCCCGGATAAAAGTATCTCCCGCTGATCAATTCCAACACTTTCATTTAATCCAAAACCTTTTACCAACTCAAGAGGAGTTTCGTTCAACCATCCCCTGGCATAGTTAAGCGAATTGTAAAAACTATTCGCGCTGGAATGGCTTCGCAGGTCAAAAAATATGCTTAGTCCGCTGAGTGAACCCAGTGATTTATCTGTATTCAGTGCCAGCCATAATTCGTTTGAATTGATCAACTGTTCAGGGGCGAACAACAATTCCTTGCTATTATTCTCCTTTATCCTTAAAAATTTATTTCCCGAAAGCATATAGGCCAGTTCGGCTTTTAACAGGGAGAATTTTCCAATGGGAGAAAGATGCAGGTCAATTGATTCGGAGTTATTGGTGGCAGGCCTGCTGATCTTTTGCGTAAGGGAAAAGGCTGCATCCAAACCTACTGATGTACTAGCTTCCAGCGGCATGGCCTGTATGATACCGGAGGCGGGTATTGAGCCAAACAATGATTCGGGTAAAATGATCTCGGCAAGATAATCGAGCAGCCTGGTATGTGATTCATTGATATCATTACCGATCTTCTCCAGTTCAGCAGCGCAAGCTTCTATCAGCAGCAGGATAAGCGGGTCGAAATTATGTTCTATCTCGCTTTCTTCCACCTCCCATAACCTGGCCGCAGTATTGACCATCTGGTCCTTTATCTTATCTCTTTTTAATGCGGCCATATTTTTTATTTGGGCTCCCGTAAATAAGTTCAGGCATTTTTATTATAACTATAAATAATTGAATAACCTTTAACCTTAGTCAAACAGCATCGGCCCAATGAAAAACCCGGTTGCAAAACGAAAGGGTTCATTGCTCCGCAACAGGTAACCTGTTACAATGATCTCGATCCTTCTGCGTAACTGTACGCTATTTGATAGACGGTATTCTTTTTGTTTCACATTCACGTCAACCGATGTATTCGACAATCTTTTTTCATACAGCCCCAATTGCCTTTTAAGGGAGCTAATCACCATTTCGCGGCGGGCATCATTCGACATGTGGATATCATAATCGTGGTCCCAGAACTGGGAGCCATACATAAAGTCCTGTTTATTTTCTTCCAGTTGGGTTGTAATAAGCAGGTGGATATTCCGGGAAATTGATTCAGTAAGCGAACAGGTATCCAATTTTTTCTTTTGAAAAAACTGGTTGAATCTTAGCGGTAATTTGAGGTAGTCGGGCATGGGAATTCATTAATCATTTATGCTTGTTTGAATACATACCTGGTCAGAGATTAATAATTGTAACTTTTACTACAATGATCTTACCTGCTCCGTCAGGAGTAAATTCAACCTTATCAATTCTCAATGCGGTATGTTTACCAAGTATTGTATTGTAAAACTTCCTGAAATTCATTTGTTGATTATTCATAAGCACTTTAGTGTCTGCTCCGTAATCTAAATAGCTATTAAAATCTTCAAGGCTGTACTGGGGATCATCCTTCATTACATCTATCAGTTTTTCCTTAAAACTTACTGTAGTAACATGCGTTACCGTTACCTTATTTACAGGCTCAACAATAACAGGTGGTTTTACGGGTTGATTTTGTTGGCTTGGCAGGATCCGTGGCAGCGGTTGGGTACTTGTTACTGTTGACTGTTTCGGTGCATCTCCTCCCGTAACAGTAATGTCTTTTGTATAACTTTTTACGCGGTTGCCATCCAATGTAACTTTAACTCTGTAATTCCCGGACCTGGGAAAACGGATACTTACCTTTAAGTTACCATCACGGTTTGGTTTAATATCAGGATGTCCTTCGATCTCCCAACTGGAAGTACTTCCATAGATCGTTGAAATAAACTCTTCTTCTTTTCCTACAACCGTATAAGACGGACCAAGGATCTTATCAACGGTATTGATCTCATCCGGGTTAAGTTTTACAATTATTTCCTTTTCTTCAGTACACCCGGAACTGATTCTCGCTTTTACAGTAAACTTTCCTTCTTTTGTAAATTTATGGGATACGTTCATCAGGCCTTCCTGTATTTCTGTACCATCACCAAAATCCCAGGTCATTTTTTTTACAGAAATGGAGGCATCGAAATATATGGTTTTCCCTGTGTATAATACAGTGTCAGAACCGGTGGAAATTTTAAAAGTGAAAGGAATGCATTTTTCACGGTCTATCAAAAAGAAACTCAATAGCCCTAATGAAAGAACCATCATAATGATCATTAAAAGCCATACTCCGTTATCAAGCCCTTTTATTTTTCGCCTGTATATCCAGGTTGCATTCATGATGATTTTTTTTATAATTACTTAGGCCTTGTTAAACACTCCATATATTTTGTATAATTATCTTTGCTATCCTTTTCTAAATCTACAATTCTTTTGTTTAGTTCCTTTACGTCTGTATTATTGTCCGCTTTATCCCGTACTGCTACTTTAGCTTGAAAATAATACCTCAGGTTTTTTACAATATTCTGATACAACTTATTTTCATCATTATTATCATCTTTAAACATTTCATCTAAATCATCAATTCCTTTTTTTATTTTAACATCAGTCTCTATATTCGTAGATTTTTTTTGATCTGCCGAATCGATCATCAGGGATACAACAACCATCTTTTCCGTAAAGTCAGTTTTACGCTTATTACTTTCATAAACAGCATTTTTATACTGAACCAATTCTTCGTTTTGTTTTAAAGGTACCCTTGTACTAAAAAAAACGGTGGTTATGATAATAGCGGTACACAACAAAAAAAGCAACATAAAATTGATGTATGCTTTTTTCCGCTCTTGCTTATTGGTCGGTTGCATAAAAGGGTGTTTAATATTTTGAACTTACTATTTATTTCAGGTAACACTTATCCAAGAAAACGGCGTCTTGCCTTGGCCTGGGCATCTGCCTGCTGCACTGATTCTTCTTTTACAAAAATGCCGCTTTCCCTGCGTTTGCCTATGAACTCCAGTTTGCTCAGTGTTTCAAAAAGACGGGAAGTAACTTTTACAAATACTACCACTTTCTGGATATTCTTATTAACATCATTCTGATTAAAACTGGTATTAGCGAGGTTGCTGAGCATGCTTTCCAGTTCACCCTGTTTCAGTTCGCACCACTCACTCAGGTAATTCATTAATTCTTCCTTGCCCGAACCGATCCTGAGGTCAATGGTATTTTTCATGATCCTCGACAAGGTTGAAATGGCTGCAAACATTGCTGCAGGTGGTTCATATACCATATTCCAGCGCATGGAAGTAATGGCCTGCCCAAGGTAAAGCATCACCCGGTCGCATAAGAACATCACCAGTTCCGATATTTCATTTTGCTGGTTCTTCTTAAATATTTTTTGCACGATCTGGGAGCAATACAATTCTATATCGGCTAAGTATTTATCCAATTCCCCATGAAGCGCAACCAGGTCGGGATGTGCATGAATGGAAATGCAGGGTGGTATATAATCATCCTCGATCCTTACATCATTGCCATTGATGGTAACCTTGCCAACAGCCATTGCATAAGGATGATTGGCATACTGACGGTAATTACTTTCACTTACAAGTTGCAGGGAATAAGTTGGTAATGCATTGGGAAATCTTGGCGGATTTTCCGACAGGTCCGGACTACCGGCAGCCTGTTTTTCAAATGGATGTACAAATAAGAATATCCACCAGCCGGTTTCATTATTAGAAGCCGAAAAAGGAAATGAAGCAGTAAGCTGATTTGCAGTATCTGCCTGGCCAACGGTTGAAAAAGCAGGCAAGGCAATATGTACGCCTCCTGAAGTTACCGCATGGCAGGAGAGGACCGAAACCCGCAAGGTATTCTGATTATCGTAAGATATCTTTACGCTGAAACTATCTTCTCCTGCAACAGAGGCAGGAAGCACACCAAAACGAAGCGGGGATAATCCCAGGGAAACCATGCCCTGCAAAGCATCCATCCATGCATTGTCCTGGTCAATAAAATGATTTTTATTGATCTTCATCCCGTCTATCCAGTTCACTGGAAAATGCTTTTGATGATCTCTCATATCAGTTAGCTTGGTCTGGTCTTACTATACGTTCGCAAATAATGATGGTATCTTCTTTAATATGATTGTCATGGAAAGATAATTCAGGATCGAGTATGCGTTGGCGTTGGTACCATCTTGGTTTTACCCGGAACCACCATTCCTGCGGGTTAAGATACTTATCAACAAAATCAATAGTTGTTTCACTGTGCAATTCATTGTAATCATTCAGGAAATGGTAGTAGAGATCGCCCAGCAGCATGGCTTCAGGCCCCTTTGCCCTGAAATTGGTCTTAATATAATCGGCTGTTTTTTTTGCTATCTCAAAAGCGATCACTACCAGTTTTTCATTGATCTTTTCATCCGGAAGGTCAATGGGTGCATGAATTGGATAGCGCCAGGTTGAAAAGACCGGAAGCGGTATCTTATAAGCAGCTTCGAAAGTGTATAATACCAGTATGGGCACAAAGAAAGTAAGCATGCTCAGCAACATGGGAAAAAATAAAAAGGATTTGTCTTTAAGAAAATACTGGAGTGAAGAAAAAACAACTACAGCAAATAAGATAAGGGACAAGCCAAATAATATTTCACCGATGGATACTTTTTTAACATTGTTCTTATTGGAATAAAAAAACTTCTTATGAAAGAAAACTACGTGTATGATCCCGAATAACAAAAACAGTGCGGCTAAAAACCAAAAAACAGTAAAAAGGTGATCGCTGATCATAGTGGCCAGGTAGCCACCACCGGAAATGCCTGCAGATGAAAGGCCACCCAAAACGATCGGCTTTTTGCCACCGGCCCCAAAGCCCTCAGCAAAATTCTTAACCATGAACATCAATACTACAGAAATGGCTAAAAAACTGCCAAAAAATATCCAAAAGTATTTAAGGAGCATAAGTAATAAGCTTTTAGTTGGTTCTAAAGGACAAGGCTAAAGCCCAGAATATCCTCAGTTTCAAAATCTTCTGCTGGCAAAACCCCGTACTCAAATATAATATCTATTTGTAAAGGAATAAATATTTCCTCAAAATGTTTTAATAATTTTCCATAAGGGCTATTGGGCCTGTAATCCCCGATGGCTTTCTTTTTTATATTCTCAATATGAAATTTCCAGCAAAGGGAAGGCTCCCAAAAAATGCTACCCACCACGGTATCGATTCCTAATTCGCCCAGCCCCATTCCGGCTACTGTTCCCGGAACAGTATGATTTTCATTGCATAATTGCTCATGTCGTATGGTTTTATCAAGGATTATTTCCAATGCT
>JANYIM010000116.1 GCA_025362055.1 Bacteroidota bacterium | reverse complement strand
TTGGCGTCGCACTCTTTTACAGCATATCTTTATTTAGAAGTGAAACATTCATCATTTAACTGTTGGAATGAAAAAGATATTATCCTTACATATTTTATTGTTTGTCTTTACAGCCGGTTTTTCTCAAACAAAGATCAACCCGGCTAATATCGATATTGTACGCGATTCATTTGGCGTGCCGCACATCTTTGCTAAAACTGATCCGGAAGTAGCGTACGGGCTAGCATGGGCCGAAGCAGAAGACGATTTTAAAAGTATGCAGGAGATCATGCTGCCTGCCAAGGGCCTGATGGGAAAAGTACAGGGTAAAAAAGGCGCTGCAGGCGATTATGCATTTGCACTTTTCCGCTGCATGGAAATAACAGAAGAAAAATGGAATACGCTTTCGCCTGCATTCATAAAATTGGTGGAAGGTTATGTACAGGGATTGAATGAATATGCAAAAAAACATCCCGAAGAATTACTTAGTAAAAAAATATACCCCATCACTGAAAAAGAATATGTTGCTGCATCTGTATTTGCACTCACCATCTTCAACGGCGCAGACCAGGCCTTATTCAGGATCTTTAAGAACAAGGAATGGGAACTGCCCGAGCTCAATAAAAAAGGCAGTAACTCCATCGCAGTAAGTGCCTTAAAAACTACTACAGGGGAAGCTTTCCTGCTCATCAACGCACACCAGCCCAATACCGGCCCCCAGGCTTTTTATGAAGCACATATCTGCAGCGAAGAAGGATTAAATGTAATGGGTGGCCTGCTGGCAGGCGGCCCCTGCATCTTACATGGCGTAAATGAAAATTTAGGCTGGGCGCATACCGTAAATTATTGCGACCGCATGGATGAATACCAGTTGGAAATGAATCCGGATAATCCATTACAATACAAGTTTGATGATCACTGGGTAGACCTTGAAGTAAAAACCATTTCATTAAAAATAAAAGGCATTCCCATCCATATAAAAAGAAAGGTTTACTGGAGTAAATATGGCGCCACCATGAAAAATAAACAGGGATTTTTTTCTATCAGGCTGGGCGCCAATATGCGGATCGGTGTTTTGGATCAATGGTACCAGATGAATAAAGCGAAAAATTTTACCGGGTTCTATGCAGCATTAAGCAGGCAGGAACTGAGCATGTTCAATATCATGTATGCAGATAAACATGATACCATTTTCTTTATCAATAATGCACTGGTACCAATAAGGGATACAGCCGCACAATACAATTGGAAAAGAACCCTGCCAGGAAATACTTCCAGAACATTGTGGACACAATTCAGGAACATCAAAGAACTGCCACAATACATTAATCCTAAAAGCGGTTTTTTATTCAATACCAATCATTCCCCCTTCCTGGCTACAGCGGCTGCAGATAATTTGAACCCTGCGTCTTTTCCAAAAACAGATGGCTGGGAACAATACCATCTTAACCGGAGTGTGCGTTTCCTTGAATTATTTCCACAAGATGAAAAGCTGACCTACGAAAAATTCAAGCAAATAAAATTCGACCGGCAGCTACCTGCACACCTGCAATACAATTACAAAATAGATTCCATGTTCTTACTGAATGCGGATGACCACCCTTCTCTATCAACTTTGATAAATACTTTTAAGAACTGGAACAGGCGCGGGGATGCAGATAATAAAGGCGCTGCCATTTTCGTACTGACCTACGAACACCTGAAAGAAACACTACAGGGACAGGCACCACGGCCCATCACCAAGGCGGAAGCCATAGAAACATTCAATTACGTGAACGCATACATGCAAACTAATTTTGGCAGGACAGATATCACATTGGGAGACCTGCAAAAACTGGTCAGGGGCGATAAAGAATGGCCGCTGGGTGGTTTTCCCGATCTGCTATCTCCACAATGGACAGAAAAATATAAAGACGGGAAGTTAAGATCAATTGGCGGTGACGGGCTTGTTATGTTTGTAAGGTTCCCAAAAGAAGGCCTGCCGCAAATTGAATCCATAAATATGTACGGAGCCAGCGCAAAGCCCGGTAACAAGCATTTTAACGACCAGGTAGAAATGTACCTGCAGCAAAAAACAAAGACGATGACGCTGGATAAAACAACGGTATATAAAAATGCAGAAAGCATTTCCCATCCGCAATAACTGGTGCTCTATTCGTTCAACACATGAATGATCCGTTCACACGCAATGGCTATCTCCTCATTGCTTATCGTCAGTGGCGGGGCAATACGCAAACAGTTTGCAGCAAATAAAAACCAGTCTGTAAATACCCCTGTTGAGCCTGTTGGAGTATCAATAAGTGCATCGATGATTTTTTTATTCTCCGCAAAATCCTTAAACTCAATGGCGATCATCAGGCCCCGGCTTCTTACTGCCTTTATTTTGGGATGATGTAATAAGGAAATAAATAATTGTTCTTTTTCTTTTACTCCTGCAACCAATTCTTCTTCAAATAAAACATTGAAAGCCGCAAGGCCTGCCGCACAACAAACCGGGTGGCCGCCAAATGTATTGATATGTCCCAGTACCGGGTCGTGCGTAAACGAATCCATTATTTTTTTATCAGCAATGAATGCCCCCATTGGCATACCACCGCCTAATGCTTTACCCAGTAATAATATATCGGGTATTATCCCAAACTGTTCAAATGCCCATAAAGTCCCGTTGCGGCCAAAGCCACATTGAATCTCATCCAATATTAATAATGCCCCCGTTGCATAACATTTTTTACGCAATGCTTTTAACCAGTCATTTTGCGGAACCAGCACACCTGCTTCTGCCTGGATGGTTTCGGCGATCACACAGGCGGTGCGTTCAGTGATATTTTCCAGGTCTTCAAATGAATTGTAATTCAGTTGCTGTACATCCGGTAATAAAGGACGAAATGGCTGTTGCCAGTATTCGCTTCCTATTACACTTAGCGCACCCTGTGTACTACCATGATAAGAATTCTTAAAGGAGATGATCTGCGTTCGGTTACTATGCCGCTTTGCCAATTTCATGGCGCCTTCTGTTGCTTCGCTGCCTGATGCGGTAAAGAATACTGAGTTTAGTGAAGCAGGTAAATGCTGTGTAAGTAGTTGTGCATACTTCACCTGCGGGCTTTGTACTAACTCTCCATACACCATGATGTGCAGGTAATCGTCCAGTTGTCTTTTGATGGCTTCAGTGACCTTGGGATGCCGGTGGCCAGTATTGCAAACGCTGATGCCACCGATAAGGTCGATGTACTGCTTCCCTTTCACGTCAAATAATTTGCAGCCTTCTGCCTTTACGATCTCGAGGCAAAGGGGAGAGCCGGAAGTTTGTCCAACATGCTGCAAAAAAATTTCTCTGTTATTCATTGAAAAGCTGCATTAACTTTATA
>JANYIM010000115.1 GCA_025362055.1 Bacteroidota bacterium | reverse complement strand
TATGCAGTTACCGGATACCGGATTGATACAGGTACAGGATGCCGAAAGTGACCAACGCAAATGGATCGATAGCAGCAATGCACTTGTACGATACAATTACCAGCAGCATTTCCTGGAGCAGAGTGAAGCGTGCAAGAATTATTTCAGGAAAGCGGGAGCCGAATTGTTACATGTACGCACAGACGATGATTATGTAAATATTCTACAGCAGTTTTTTATTAAACGTAATTAATGAGCCCAGTAAAAATAAATATCCGCAGGCTTTGCGTATTGCTTGTTATTTACCTTAACCCAACCCTTTCCCTGAGGAGCGGGAGCAGTTTCACGCTAAAGCTTATACGCTTTCGTTTTTTAAGAACTTTCTTATTGCCTGTTGCCTGTTGCTTATTGCCTATTGCTTCTTTTTCCCAATCCCCCACCATAAAAACCATAGTCGACAAAACCGATATCCTCATCGGGGAGCAGGTGAAGCTTACTATAAAAGCGAATTTTAAAAGCGGTATTTTTAAAATAAGCCAGCTGATTATGCCCGATTCCATTCCTCATTTTGATGTGGTGGATAAGGGCAGGCAGGATAGCACTACGTATAAAGACAACTCCAAAGCCATTGAACAAACAATCACTTTTACGAGTTTTGACTCAGGGAAATGGGTGATCCCGGCATTTCGGATAAATTTTGATCCACTTGTTGATGACACTACGCTTAATTTATTCTCGGACCCGGTGCCCATCAATGTTTCCTATTCACCACCCGACAGCACCAACCAACTCAGGGATATCAAACCTATCATCGAAGTATCTCTCAGTGATTATACCTGGTATTATATCGGCGGTTGCATCTTTCTTTTATTATTGGCCGTTTTTTTTATATGGATGTATTTAAAAAAGAGGAAGCGGGAACCGGCTGCAATAATTGGATCCCGGCTTTCTCCTTATGAGGAAGCGATGCAGGAATTAAAAAAATTGGAGCAGTATGATCTGCAAAATGCAGTGGAAGTAAAAAATTATCATACCAAACTATCAGATATCTTTAAACAATACCTTGGGCGAAAACAAAATCAGCACCTGGCTAACCGTACTACCGGTGACCTGTTGATAGCAATGGCGCAAAATAATTTTCGGCAGGAAAGTATTTCAACATTGGCTACAGCATTGCGTTGCAGCGATGCTGTAAAATTTGCAAAATACCAGCCTACCATGGTTGAAACAGAAGACTGTAAATCGAGAATAACTGGTACAATAAATTTAATGGAACAAGTGCTAACCCCTAAACTTTAAACTTCTTTTGCTTTTCGATTATTTAAATAACATCACATTCAACCAACCCTGGTTCTTTAGCCTGCTGGTTATAATACCCATTCTTATAGTTTGGTACGTAAAGCGGCATGATAAACGACAAGGAGCGATCATTATTTCAGATATAACAGCCAAAGGGCTGTCTTCCTGGAAAACAAGTTTCCGGTATTTGCCATTTGTGCTGCGGCTATTAGCCATTACTGTTATCATATTTGCACTTGCCAGGCCACAAACAAAATACGAGGAACAAAATGCAGAAGGCGAAGGGGTAGACATTGTATTGTGCATTGATGTAAGTGGCAGCATGACTGCACAGGACTTTACGCCCAATCGCCTGGAAGCCGCAAAGAATGTTGCGATCGATTTTGTGAATAAGCGTTTGACAGACCGCATAGGCATTGTAATTTTTTCTGGTGAAAGCTTTACCCAATGCCCGCTTACAACCGACCATGGTGTATTGATAACTGCCATACAAAACATCAGGAATGGTTTACTGGAAGATGGCACTGCTATTGGTTCGGGGCTTGGAACAAGCGTTGATCGACTACGAACCAGCAAAGCAAAAAGCAAGGTGATCATTTTATTAACAGACGGAGAAAACAATGGTGGCCTGATCGACCCCAAAACCGCAAAAGAGATCGCCAAGGCATTCAGTATAAAAGTTTATACGATCGGGGTGGGAACTAACGGTTATGCGCCTCAGCCTGTACAAACACCAATGGGTGTGGTAATGCAGAATGCAAAAGTCTCTATTGACGAGGGCCTGCTGAAAGAAATAGCCGGAGAGACCGGCGGAAAATATTTCCGGGCAACGGATAATGCTACCCTTGCAGGAATCTATGATGAGATCAATGGCCTTGAAAGATCAAAGGTTGAGATCACTACACTTACCCGTTATACCGAAAAATTCTTTCCCTTCGTTATCGCTGCATTGATCCTTATTTTCCTGGAACTTCTACTGAGGTTTACCGTATTCAGGAAATTTCCTTAATTAGTGTAATTCGTTTTAATTGGCGAAATTTGTACTTAATGAAAGCAACAGTTTATAAAAGTACGGGCAGCTGGTACATCGTAAAAGATGAAAGAGGAGATCAATTCAATGCCCGTATACTGGGGAAATTTAAAATAGACGGTCTTACGAGCACCAATCCTATTGCAGTTGGAGATATAGTGAATATCGTGGCAGAAAATGAATTGGAAGGTTCTGTAACGATCACTGAAATTGAAGACCGTAAAAATTACATCACGCGTTCATCACCCGCCAATAAGCACCAGCATCATATCATTGCTGCTAACCTCGAGCAATCCTTATTATTCGCAACATTGAAGGATCCGAAAACATCCCAGGGATTTATAGACCGCTTCCTGGTTACTTCTGAAGCATACAGGGTTCCGGCTATTATTGTATTCAATAAAGCTGATCTCTATAAAAAAAAGGAAGAAGAAAAATTCGCGATCGTTAAAGATATATATACTTCGATCGGTTATAAAGTAGTTTCAATGAGTTTGGAAACAGGCGATGGAGTAGAAGCAGTAAAGGCATTATTAAAAGACAAAGTAACTTTATTAAGCGGGCATTCGGGCGTAGGAAAATCATCCTTTATTAATAACATCTTCCCGGAAATAAAATTGAAAACACAGGATGTAAGCGGTTGGAGCGGGAAAGGATTACATACAACCACTTTTGCAGAAATGTTTGATCTTCCGTTTGGCGGAAAGATCATTGATACGCCAGGCATCAGGGAATTAGGACTGGTAGACATTTCGAAACAGG
Source organism: Bacteroidota bacterium (assembly GCA_025362055.1). GTDB lineage: Bacteria > Bacteroidota > Bacteroidia > Chitinophagales > Chitinophagaceae > Ferruginibacter. The sequence goes on along the minus strand of JANYIM010000115.1, from coordinate 1,550 downwards.
AGCTCTCGCATTATTTTCCTGAAATGAGTGCTTTGATAAATGCCTGCCAGTTCAATAATTGCATGCACATGAACGAACCGGGCTGTGCAGTAAAAACCGCTGTGCAAAACGGCAGTATTCACGTGGATCGTTACATCAGTTATTGTAATATCCTGGATTCAATGGAAGAGAAGAAATATTAAATCTATGATTCATAGACCATGGACTATAGCCTAAATCAATACATCCTGTGCTCTAAAAAATGAGCAACTTCCATCACCGTATTATTATCCTTTAAATGATCCTTTTCGTGTTGAGGATAAATACTAACGCCATTAAAAATATTGTAATGAAGTGTCAGGAACTGGCCGCGGTATTTAAAATCCCAGTCCAGCGTTTCTGCATCATCAACCTGATTTATGAATTTTACCTGGAGGTCTTCTGCAAGTGTATGGGCGATCGCATAGAATTTTGAAATGCCGCAGTTGTCGTCTATTACGGCTTCGGTACCGCCATTATTGGTTTTCAGTTGGTAGCACATAGGTATGGGTTTTTAAAAGGTTTTATTATTGGGTATCAGGACTTAAACATCCAGGCAATTGTAACCGGCGTTATTATTGATCAAAGCTCTTTTTACCTTTAAACTTCGCTTTCTTTTGTGCACTGATCGATTTTTTATCACCAGCCAGTATCTTTTCTGCTCCTACATTTCTTCCATTCGTAGGACAACCATATTTATCTTTTTTGTGAAAAAGCCGACTGATAAAACATCCACTCATTAAAAATGATGCGCAGATAAGTATAAGTATCGTTTTTTTCATTGCTTAAAGGTATATTTTTTTCCTAAGCAAACAATGCCTGCTTCTTCAAACTTCGCCTCTGTAATCATTTCCCGTTTTAGGAGGTGGAGGGGGCAAACCAGGTGCTGTACATCACATAATTATCTGCTATCCGGTGAATCTCCCCACTGACCATTTCCTGGCTGATCTCTTTTACTTTCTTTGCAGGAACTCCTGCATAGATGCTGCCAGGCTCAATATTGGTGTTTTCCAGTACAACAGCGCCCGCTGCGATGATACTATTACTTCCCACTTTGCAATTATCCATCACGATGGCGCCCATGCCTATCAATACATTATCTTCTATAACGCATCCATGTACGATCGCATTGTGTCCAATACTCACATTATTTCCTATATATGTAGCAGCCTTTTCAAAAGTACAGTGAATGACTGCCCCATCCTGTACATTTACCTTGTTGCCCATACGGATAAAGTTCACATCGCCCCTCAAAACCGCATTGAACCATACACTACAATCATCACCCATCTGCACATCACCTACAATGGTAGCATTAGGGGCAATAAAACAATTGTTTCCAAAACTTGGAGAAACTCCTTTAACCGGAAGAATTACAGGCATAAACATAATTTTTTTGTTACAAACAGTATCTCTTAGCTAGTCATCGTTGCGTCACACTCTTGTACTACATACCATTATTGAACTATTAACTCAGCGCCTTTGCGTCTCCGCGGTGTAATATCACAATGAAAAGCTGCATTAACTTTATA
>JANYIM010000107.1 GCA_025362055.1 Bacteroidota bacterium | reverse complement strand
TGCAGCGCCGGTAGTAAAGCTTGCACCCGTTATGCCTGCAATGACCCTGCCCATGAATAACCAGCCATAGGTTGGCGCGAGTGCCATGAACAAATAATCAATGCCAAAACCAAAAAGAGAAAATAAAAGCACAGGGCGGCGGCCATATTTATCGCTGAGATTTCCCAATACCGGTGCCCATAAGAATTGCGCACCGGCATAAGCGAACATCAGGAAACTGCCGTATTTGGAAGCCGTACTTATGTCTACGTGTTTCAGTGAAGAGATCAGTTTAGGCATTACCGGGATGATGATCCCAAAACCCATCACGTCTATTAGCAGCGTTATAAAAATGAATCCTACCGCAGCATTCCGGTTATTGGCCATAGGTACGTATCTTTTAAGCTTATCTTTTTTTCGTTTCAATATTGAATGGATGTGCCTCGGTGGTGAGCACTACCTTTTTCAGGTCTAGCGTGGATGTTGGTGCAAAAATGAGATAAGCATATTTGAGCGTCTCTCCAAAGAAGAAGCTTTCCATTGAATTTGCTTTTTCAAATGTTCGCACATTTTTTAATGACGCATACCCCACATCGTTATTACAGTGGTTCAATATGGCATCTACCATGTATTTTCCCTGCCATAAATAACTGTTATCCCTGGTAAGCCGGTATAAGTAAAAATCACTTTCCAGGCTTTCGGGGCGCAAAATATAATAAGCGCTCAGGAGGGAATCGGTCTTGAAATTGAACTCTTCCGGTTCGATGTTGAACTTTGTCCACATATAATAATTGGCTTTCTGTATCTCCCTGGCGGTCTTTACATCTCCTGCATAACCGCATAGTCCTGCATAAAAAGCATCCAGTGCGCCATAGGTAGTGGCAGATTCTACCCCGGTATTCATGTCCACGTGACGCATAAACCAGCCATGATCGGTTTTGCTGATCAGGTATTTTTTTATCGCTGCATTGTGCTGGTCAAATGCCTTTTTAAAATCGGCATCGCCAAATAATACCCAGCATTTATACATATACTCGTAATAAGAGTCAATGTAGCCACTGATATGGCTTTGCGTGCTGATCCATTTACCCGTAGTCACATCAATTTGCTCACCAACCAGGTCAAGTTTGCTTCTTCTTTTGTACACTTCCATCATCCCCTTCTTGGCAGCATCATAATAGCTGTTGTTGCCGGTGAGTTTGGATAGTTTTCCAAATTCCATCATCAGTGTTCCTATCTCGGCGGGGTTATTGATGCTGTCCCGGGTCTTACCCGTTTGCAAGTGTACATAACGATATGGCATACCTGTAGGAGAATTAAATGCCGGCATCAGCCTTTTGCCGAGATCCTCTGCCAATACCAGGAATTTCTTATCGCCATCCAGTTCATAGGCTGTTAACAGTCCCGCAAGCAGGCGAATGGTGATCTCAAATACCTGTACATCATTATCAGTATTAAAATTCAGTTCAGATAAGATGAGTTGCTTCGCAGCTGCTGCTTCATCGGTGAGTTCCAGTAATGTAAAGGTATCAAAGGCGTCTACCGGCGTCATCAGCATGGAATTCTTATACCAGAGTCTGGGTTGTTTGGTCAATGGCTTAAGGTCATCTGCACCCCAGGCATATTGTTTATATCCTTGCCAGGCATGTTGTGCAGCTTTTTTCACTTTTTCACACATTTCCTGTTTCATTGCATCCGTGAACTTTGCAGCATGTTGTGCAAAAGCATTGGATGTAATGATCCCTACGATCACAATAAGCAAGATCTTTTGTTTTGGCATTTTTTTATAATTATGCTGCTAATTTACTTGTAAATATTTTGATTCCGGGAATAAAAAAAGAGCTCATTACTGAGCTCTTCGATAGAAATATGTTAATGATAAATTACCATCTTCTGTTACCACCGCCACCGCGGTTGTTAGAATAGCCGCCACCGCCGCTACTTCTTTCTTCTCTTTCCTTAGCTACAGAAACAGACATTGCTCTTCCTTCCACTTCTTTGTTGTTAAGGCCCAGCATTGCATCCTTACCTTCATCATCTGAAGGCATTTCAACAAAACCAAAACCACGGGACCTTCCGGTCTCCCTGTCTGTGATCACCTTTGCAGATGAAACTGTACCAAATTTTGAGAAAAGGTCTTGCAATTCTGCATCATTGGTGTTAAAACTTAAATTCGAAACATAAATGTTCATAAAACAAAAAATTAAAATAAAATAATAAAAATACCTATGTATTAAGGTAGAAAGCAGACTATAAAGACGAGAAAACTATTACGGGGAAAAACTTTGTAAGAATTGAATCTATCCTGGACTGGGTGCTGACAGCTTTAAAACACAGGGCGAAGATAGGCCTATTAATCGAAAGTGCAGCCTTTATCTTAGGAATAGGGCAGTATCGCATGGCTTTATATTAACCTTAACATTGCCCTGGAAACCCATATTATCCTAATTTCGTTTATGGAATAAATACTAAGAACATGAAATCATTTTTTTCGACCATTATCTGCATTGTTTGTTTCATTTCCTGCGCACAAACACAAACCAATGCAGTTAAAATACCGCAGGCACTGAAGCAAAAACCGAGTGCCAATGAAGCTGTTGCTACTTTTTCGGAAGGTTGCTTCTGGCATGCAGAGATCGTTTTTCAAAGCCTGGTTGGTGTAAGAGATGCTGTATCCGGTTATGCCGGAGGGGTTACTGCTAACCCCGATTATGAAACAGTGGCTTCAGGTGAAACCGGTCATGCTGAAACCGTTCAGGTATATTATGACCCATCGAAGGTAAGTTATGAAACCCTGGTCGCTGCTTTTTTTGCAAGTATGGACCCTACTGAACTTAACCGCCAGGGTAATGACCAGGGAACAGAATACCGCTCCATTGCATTTTACCGTAATGAGAAAGAAAAGCTGGTGATCGAGGCCGAAATAAAAAGGCTGACAGATGCGAAGAGATATAAAAGTAAAATTGTTAC
>JANYIM010000075.1 GCA_025362055.1 Bacteroidota bacterium | reverse complement strand
GCCCGGCCACAGACTCGGCCTCCAGTTCAATTGTGCGGAGAGCAACAGGTATGATCATCTCTTTGTTCATCTACGTGGCGCAAACCTACTTTAAATCAGGCATAATGCAAAGAACGGCATTTCAACAGATCCTATTTCCTGCGATCATAATTCAGTACTTATTTAACAATTGAATCTTTAAATAACTCCCCTGTACGGGATAGGGGCAAATAATTTGTGAAAATTGATGGAATCCGTGGCGGGTATTTGCAAGTTGCTTTTTTTTGATTATCTTAAGTGATTGAAAAGATTTCGTTAAAGAAGGCATTCAGAAGCTATCGGGTTTGCTTTTGCAGGCCTATTAACTTAACTTCGCTGCCCTTTTGCAAGAAGTAAAAAATATTAGCTAAGCGTATAAAAGAGAAAATAAGGGTAAAAGAGATTTGAACCTAACTCTTCCCCCTTTTCTCCTTTGATCCCTTAGCAAAAAAAATTCAATGGCAACAACCAAATCAAAAATAAAGCCTTCCAATAAATCAGCGGTACTTATTCCCGTTAAATCTTCGGGCGAAAAGGCCCCTGCAAAAAAAGACCTGTCTCACCTCTCTTCACAATTACAACACCAATTTGGTTTCGACGGTTTTAAAGGCCCGCAGGAAGAGATCATCAAATGTTTGCTTGCAGGCAATGATACTTTTGTCATTATGCCCACCGGTGGCGGAAAAAGTTTATGCTACCAGCTTCCTGCAATAATAAGTGATGGTGTTGCCATCATCGTTTCTCCATTGATCGCATTAATGAAGAACCAGGTAGACCTGGTGCGCAGTTATAGCAGCAAAGACAATGTGGCGCATTTTTTAAACAGTACATTAAATAAGGGGCAGCAAAAAATTGTAAAGGAAGACCTCGTGTCGGGTAAAACAAAGATGTTGTATGTGGCGCCGGAAACCATGACCAAAGAGGAAAATATTACCTTCTTCAAAGACCTTACCATATCTTTTTTTGCAGTGGATGAAGCGCATTGCATCTCGGAGTGGGGTCACGATTTTCGGCCGGAGTACAGGAGGTTAAGGGAGATGATGGACATGATCGACGAAAAGATCCCCGTGATTGCACTAACAGCTACGGCTACCCCAAAGGTACAAAGTGATATTGTAAAGAACCTGGGGCTGCGTAACCCAAAAATATTTATCTCTTCTTTTAATCGGCCCAACCTGTACTACGAGATACAGCCAAAGATAAACCTGGAGCAAACCAATAAAAGTATCGTTCGCTTTATCCAGCAGCACAAGAATAAAAGCGGTATCATTTATACCCTTAACCGTAAAACAACGGAGGAATTGGCAAAGATGCTGATGGCCAATGGTATTAAAGCGGTTGCTTATCATGCCGGGCTTGACAGTAAATTAAGGGCCCAGCGGCAGGATCAGTTCTTAAATGAAGATGTGGACGTAATTGTTGCCACCATTGCCTTTGGAATGGGTATCGACAAGCCCGATGTGCGTTTTGTGATACATTATAATATCCCCAAATCAATAGAGAATTATTACCAGGAAACCGGAAGGGGTGGAAGAGATGGGCTGGAAGGAAAATGTATCCTCTATTATTCACATAAAGACGTAGCGAAACTGGAACACCTGATGCGTGACAAGCCTTTAAGTGAAAGGGAAGTGGGTGCACAGCTCATCAATGAAACGGTGGGTTATGCCGAAAGCAGCGTGTGCAGGAGAAAAATATTATTACATTATTTCGGGGAAGATTATGATGATAAGAAAAGTTGCGGCCATTGCGACAACTGTTTACATCCAAAAGAAAAAGTGGAGGCGAAAGATAGTGCGGTCATTGTATTAAAGATCATCAAAGCATTGGGAGAACGTTTCCCTGTTGAATATGCATTGCTCATCCTTGCCGGCAAGGCCACGCCGCAGGTAAAAATGTACCGGCATGATGAGCTGGCTGTTTTTGCAAGTGGCAATGATAAGGATCTTCATTTCTGGAACAGCCTTATCCGCCAGATGCTGCTTGCAGGATTCATCGCGAAGGACATTGAAGAATACGGACTGCTTAAGATCACAAAAAAAGGAGAAGCATTTTTAAAGAAGCCCGCTTCCTTTAAAATTGTGATGAACAATCTTTTTGAAGAAGCCAATGCCGATGATGAGGCGGATGACCAGGCCGCAGCCGCATCTTCTGCCGCAGATGAGAAACTGGTAGAGATGCTGAAAGACATTCGCAAAAAAGTGGCCAAAGAAAAAAATCTTCCTCCCTTCGTTATTTTTTTAGAGACCAGCCTCGAAGATATGGCCACCATGTATCCCACTTCCATGGCCGAGCTGGAAAAGATCAGCGGCGTAAGCAAGGGCAAGGCCCTGCGTTATGGAAAACCATTCATTGATGTGATCGCAAAATATGTAGAAGAAAATGATATTGTTCGTCCTGATGATTTTGTAATGAAGAGTGTTGTCAACAGGAATAATAATAAAATATTCATCATCCAGAACGTTGATAAAAAGATCCCGCTGGAGACCGTTGCCAAAACCCGCGACTTGCGCATTGATGAATTGCTGGAAGAAATGGAGACCATTGTAGCCAGCGGCACCAAACTAAACCTCGATTATGCCATCAACGAGATGGTGGATGAATACGAGCAGGATGAGATCATGGATTATTTTAAAAGCTGCGAAACTTCTTCATTGCAGGTGGCCCAGGAAGAGTTGGTCGATAGTAATTTTAACTGGGAGCAGTTGAAGCTGATGCGGATCAAATTCCTCTGTGAATACGGGAATTAACTCCACAACACTATGTCTGGCTGATCCCGCCTAATGCGGGACGATTTAAGATACGTCCCATATATCATATTTTTAGGCCTGAGGTATCCGGTCGCAAATTGCGACCGCATCAGAAAACCCTGTTACTTTCCTCCTTTTTTTATGTGTTTTTTCCTCCCCGATCTACCCTTTTCATTCATATTTTTATCCGCAAAGCCCTGCAACATGAACACCCTCCCCGAAACATCAGCATTTATTATTATTCAAAGCAAAATATATGATATCCGAGGCCAAAAGGTTATGCTTGATTTTGACCTGGCGGAATTATATGCTCTTGAAACGAAAATGC
>JANYIM010000052.1 GCA_025362055.1 Bacteroidota bacterium | reverse complement strand
GCAATCGGCTGTTGAAATGGAAGCGGATAAAGAATATATTATGTGGTTTTGGCATGGGGGAAATAAACCATTGCCCCGCAATATTGAAGTCTCTTTAAACCTGTTACCCGCTAATACCATCCCTTTGGTAACTTTCTTCAGCGACATAACCAAACCCGCAGATCCTATTGTAAATACTACAAACTGCCCCTCATGGGCTAAGCGGTTGCTTCAATTGCTAACCACCAAAGAGCAGGATGAAGGAAGATCTCATAATTGGGAAGGCCTCGACCTGGGCAGTGGTATTAGGAAAGAGAACGACCATTCAACTATAGTCTTTATCTTTTTTACTACTTCTTCAACAGAAGATGCGCAGAAGAAGTATATGGAAATCGAAAATGCCTGCAGAACAGAATGTTTTCCGGGCATGATCAAAAAGTCAGACGGTGACTATAACTATGAAGGGATGAATTATGATTCTGATTATCAATATTCCCGTTATCAGATATATCATGCATCTCACACAAGGATCGGTGTATTTATGGCGAAAAATAAAGTTACTAATACATATGATGTAGGGCTTTCTGTAAATAAGTATTTGGAGTAGATGCTCTTTCTCAACGAGGCTACCACCTCGCTTACCCTAAACCCGGCAAGCCACGCCAGCTCAATTACCTGGCGCAAGTGAGTGTAGATATGACTCATCACGTGATCACGCAGATACAAAGCGATTATGCCAATAAGACAGCCAGTGCCTCCCATTAAAGGCTTGCGGTAATTGCTTTTACGCGTTGCCTTTCCAAAAACTTTATACTTGTGCGCCAATCGGCCTGGGTAAAGGGCGAAGCACAATCAAGGATTTTCTGCCCGGTTGTGGCAAGGGTTTCGGGAAACAAAAAACCGGTGTACTGTTCAAAAATTTGACGTACACCGGTACTGTGGAGAGTATCGGGGTCGAACCGACGACCTCTTGCATGCCATGCAAGCGCTCTAGCCAACTGAGCTAACCCCCCTTTATAAAATAATTTTTAAGAACTTAACCGACGACCTTCCCGAATCCTTTCGGGACGCTCTAGCCAACTGAGCTACCCCCCCCAAATGGATTGCAAATATATAAGCATTGGTTGTTGCTTCAAAATCAATTTTAATTTTGCTTATTGGCCGGATTATTCGGTGGCGGCGAATTGGTATTGATCTTATTGGTTCCCTTTTCGGCTGCTATAAGTGCCGCCAGGTTTTGCTTGGCCAGCACAAAATTACTGTCCAGTGCAACGGCTTTTTCAAGATATGTCTTTGCTTCCGCCTTCCTGTCCAGGTCATACAATGCCAGGGCATGTATATTGAATACCCCGGCCTGAAGGTAGGTTCTTCCCGCCTGGTCGCCTACATTGTAGGTCATCACATACTCGGGCTTGTACTGAAGTTTTTCAGCACTGATGGCGGTAACTACGCATTCGGCTAATCGCTTAATGCTGTATTGCAGTTCCATCAGTTTATAGGCATGGTAGGGACTCTGGGTCTTGCCGAATAATTTTTCAAAAATTACGATGGCTTCCTTGGGTTGCTGTAATTTATCAAGGCATAGTCCCTTCATTTCCAGCAAACTGTTGTCTTCGGGCTTTACCTGTAACCTTTTGTCGGCCCAATAATAGCACTGGGGAAAGGCTCCCTGTTGCATGTACAGCATAGCCAGGGAATCGGCATAGGGCGTATTGGAACCCTGCTCGGAAATATAATAATTCAATGCGCCGATAGCGGTGTTAATATCTCCACTGGACATGGCCAGGTTAAATACTTTTAAATGGGTATTTATTTTTGATGGGCCGGGGACGTTTTTATTTGGCTGTGCAAACATGGAAAAACCCAAAATCATCAGGAGAGATACCGTCACTATTTTTTTCATTTCATTGATATTTAAGCCCGTAAATTACCAAAAAAAAACCGGAAAAAGGTTTCCGGTATGTTAGCGTGATGTAAAATTGGTCTTAGTCGCCCCATATCTCTTCCTTGCCCTGGAGCCAGGCTTCCACCAATTCAGTGGTAACCGATTTTGGTCTTTCCAGCGGAAAGCCTAAAGCCCTGTCCCAGCAAAGGCTTGCCAATACACCCAGTGACCTGGAAACACCAAATAACACCGTGTAGAATTCATATTCCACCATCCCGTAATGTACCAGCAGGGCGCCGCTGTGCGCATCTACATTGGGCCAGGGATTTTTTATTTTTGCTATCGATTGCAATATTGGGGGCACGGCTTCATAAATATTCCAGACGGTTTGCACCAGGGGATCATCGGGCATATGTTTCTTCCCGAATTCCATCTGTGCAATAAAGCGGGGATCCGTTTTTCTTAAAACAGCATGCCCATAGCCCGGAACAACCTTTCCTTCACTCAGGGTCTTTTTTACATATTCTTCTATCTGTTCTTTGGTAGGCAGTTCAGAACCTATCTCTTCCCGAAGTTCATAGATCCATTTG
>JANYIM010000294.1 GCA_025362055.1 Bacteroidota bacterium | reverse complement strand
GCCAAACATTATGTTTAAATTTGTTCGCTGATATCTAACACTTTTCCCGTACCCCCCAGGTAGACAAGATCGATTGTCCGATCGCTTTTAAACATTAATTATATGTTAGTTATGTCTTCTCCCTCGTTGCTGGAAAAATTGCAATTGAAAGATGAAAGGAACCTGCTCATACAGGGTTTGCCTTCATCCATTGAAAAGCAATTCATCAAACTTACCTTCTCAAAGAACTTAACGCCGCTCCTTAAAAGCAGGAAGGTTGATTTTGCACTGGTATTTGCCGTGAGCCAGCGGCAATTGAAAGGCATCTTATCGGATGTGACCCCTTTTTTGCAGGAAGATGTGAAACTGTGGATAGCTTATCCTAAACTTGCTTCTAAAATTGCCAGTGACCTGAGCCGGGACGCAAGCTGGGACTTTATTTTCTCCGATCATGGTTTTGAAGGTGTACGATCGATCGCATTGGATAATGTATGGACGGCCTTGCGATTCAGGCGCCATGGCGATGCAACAAAAAAGACGATCAATTTTTGTTCAACGAATCCCGCCCCGGGAGTTGATTACGTGAAGCGTACCATTGAAGTGCCATCAGAATTACAGCAATTGTTCAATAGAAATAAACCCGCTGCCGCTTTTTTTGATTCCCTTGCCTTTACCCACCGGCGTGAGTATGTTGAATGGATCATTAGTGCAAAAAGGGCCGAAACAAAGGCGAGGAGGCTGGAAACGACGATGGAGAAGTTGATTGCTAAGAAGAAAAATTTTAATGAGAAGTAAAATAAGAATTCAAAAGTAAAAAGCCGGAACCCATTAACGCCTTCAGTTTTGGATTTTTACCTACCTGAATATTACTGTCCCCAATTGTCTTGTCAATTCTATTTCCATCTGTTTAAGATGCTGGTGTGTTTGCACCAATATTAACTGGTCTTCTGCAATAGTTGCTTTTTCCAGGTCACGCTGGTTCTCATCCATCAACCTTTTGATCTTTCTGAGTTTAAGGTAATTAAGTGTCGAAAAAACCTCTTCTTTGAATAATTCATCCCTTGTGGGGATATGGCCCTCATAATGTTCTTTCCATTTGGGGCTTACTTCATAATTAAAGTCCATGATACTTACCACCAGGGAACTCATCTGCAGGTCATCATTGTATAAAAAATTCTTTGCGGTGGGTTCAATGCCTTCATCATACCATATCTTGTAGGTTTGCAAAACCTTTTTCAACTCTTTATTGTCGATCAGCTCCTCCAACTGGTTATCTTCCATTTCCTTAAAAACATATACGGCTACCTTTTGTTCCTCGTCCCAGTCTTTAAGGCCAAATTCCAGTAAACTTCTTACCATTGCCCGCTCGTGCATTTCATCCCTGTTGAATAATGCCGATATGTCATCTTCCACTCCGCTGCTGATATCTGCTGATCCATCATCGGCCGTTACTTCCCTGGATGCACGGTTCTCTGCTTTGTTTACTTTTTCTCTTATGAATTTATTCACCAATGCATGCAGGCCGCTTTCTTCTATCTTTAAAATTTCCGAACACTGTTTTATGTAATCTTGCTGCTTTGTAAAATCCTCTGTCTTGTTGATCTTTGAAATGGTCTCGGCTACCTGGTTTACAACGATCGATTTTTTTGTACTGTCGTTACCCGCATCTTTTAAAGCGATGTTCAGCTGGAATAAAATGAAATCTTTTTTATTGGCTGCGATAAAAGCGGTGAAATCGGCAGCGCCAACCTTTTGTAAATAGCTGTCTGGGTCTTCATTATCAGGGATGAGCACCAGTTTCACGTTCAGGCTTTCTTCCAAAGCCAGGTCAAGCCCCCGCAGTGCGGCTTTTATTCCGGCACTGTCACCGTCGTAAATGATAGTAAGATTATTGGTATATTTTTTTACCAGGCGTAATTGGTCGGGTGTAAGGGATGTACCGCCACTGGCTACCACATTTTCTATTCCTGCCTGGTGTAAACTAACCACATCCGTATATCCTTCCACCAATAAACATTCATCTGCCTTATCAATGGCCAGTCTTGCAAAATACGCACCGTATAATAATTTACTTTTTATGTAGATCTCATTTTCAGGGGTATTGATGTATTTCGGCGCCTTGTCATTATTCTTTATGATCCTGGCACCAAAGCCAAGCACTTTACCACTTTGATTATGGATGGGGAAGATGATCCTGCCACGGTAATTATCATACGCATTACCGTCACGCACATTAACGAGGCCGCTTTTTTGAAGATAGTCGAGGTTGTATTGCGATGCCAGCGCTGCTTTTGTAAAACCATCTCTCGTTTCGGGGTTATAACCTAACTGAAATTTTTTGATGATATCTTCCCTGAAACCTCTTTCTTTAAGATAACTGAGTGCAACAGTAGTTCCTTCCTCACTGTTGAATAGGGCATCACTGAAATATTTTTGTGCAAAATTATTGATGATGTAAAGGCTGTCGGCAACCTGCTGTTGCTGTTTGAACTCGGGGCTGGTTTCCGTTTCCTCTATCTCTACATTGTACTTTGCAGCGAGCCAGCGTAAAGATTCTGCATAACTGTATTTCTCATGCTCCATTAAAAAACTAATGCTGTTGCCACTGCGGCCACAGCCAAAGCATTTGTAGATCTCTTTAGCCGGGGAAACCGTAAAGGAAGGGGTCTTTTCATTGTGAAAAGGACAGAGCCCTAAATAGTTGGTACCCCTTTTTTTTAGCTTTACAAAGAAGCCTACAATATCCACAATATCTATGCGGCTGAGAATTTGCTGTATGGTATTCTGTGAGATCAAACTTACAATAAATGAGTGCGTAATTTACGGTAGTTAAGTTACAAAAAAAGGGCTAAATCAGTTTCCTATGACTGTATAAATATTCGGCTTGATTTTATTAAAAACCGCCTTAAATTTCACCGGTATAAGCAATTATCTGAGTATCTTTATAACCTAAAAAATCAACGCATGAAGAAAATTATTTTTGTGATCTTTTTACTGTCGGGTTGGGCAATTGGACAGGCCCAGGACCTGGATATGACCAAGGCATATATTGTGGCCGGCCAATATGCAAAAGGGAAGGATGGGATCGATAAATTTTTAAGTAAGGCAGGTAATGAAACCAACGCTGAAGCATGGTATTATAAAGCCTACTTATATAATGCCCTGTCTAGGGACACTTCTAAAACCAATGCCGAGATGGGCGCATTGAATACGGAATCTTTTGAAGCGCTAAAAAAATACAAGCAATTAGATGCAAAGGGTAAATTAACAAAGGAAGAGAGTAACGGCACTATTTATAATGTTTACTATGCTTTTTATGATTTTGGACTTAAAGCATATAATGCAAAGAATGCAGAAGGGGCCTATAGCCAATTCAAATCTGCCCTGGGCGTACATGATTATATTTTTTCAAATAGCCTCGATGGGCCCAAGGGTTTAAAATTCAGTGCGCTTGATACCGACCTTGTATGGAACCTGGCGATCATAGGGAATCAACTCAAAAGGGATAATGAAACAGTCGACTACTATAAAAAAATTGTTGAGGTTAACCTGAATGATCCCAAATACCTGCAGGCCTATGAAAGTATCGTATTCTATTACAAAGAGGCAAAGGATCAGGCGGCTTTTAAAACATACCTGGAAAAAGGGAAAGCAAATTATCCTAAAGAATCATTTTGGGAAGCCATTGACATTGAGTTTGCAGTGCAGGGATTAACGGGAGATGCCTTGTTTAAAAAGTATGATGAACTGGCAGCGCTTTACCCAAACAGTTATGTGGTGTTATTTAATTATGGTATTGAGTTGAATAAATACGTGTATGCAGATGAGAACAAGAGTTTAGACCTGGGTGCTTATAAAGCCAGGATCCCTGAACTGTTTAAAAAAGCCCTTGCCATCAACAACACAGTTGAATCAAATATAATGTTGTCGAGCTTTTACTATAATAATTATTTCGACGTTAATGAAGCAGTGGGTAAGATAAAGGGTACTAAACCGGAAGACAATAAGAAAAGGGCCGAGTTGGCCAATGCAGCAAAAAAATCAATGGAAGATTGCCAGCCCTATGCGTTGGCCTCAACAGACCTGTTCTCAAAAATGCCGAAGCTGAAAACGACAGAGAAGAACAGTTACAGACAGGCTTATGACATGCTGGTAGAAGTTGCCAGGGTGAAGGGCGATACGCAAAAAATGGCAGAGTATAAAGCGAAGAAAGACGCGATACAGTAAAAGAGTTGACAGGTTGTAGTTTGTATAATCAAGTGGCCTTGTTGCCAACAACAAACTACAACCTGTCAGGTTTTAAGATTATCCCCCGATCCTCATTTGAAAGCCGCCCGGCCCGGGGCCATTTTGCATATCTTTTGCAGATCTTATTTCAACGTCTTTTGGTATTTCAAATTCTTTGTCGGCCACTTCCTTATCGGTTACGATCTTGGTAACTACAACGGTCATCTTTCTGCCACGGTTCATATTTCTTTCATATTGCATGGGAAATCCTTTCAATAGTTCCATACCGTTAGAACCCTGTGGATTGAATCCGCCAAAGCCGCCCATGGCTCCACCCGTACTGGTAACACCCTGTATCTTAAGGTCAGGTGCATACCATACCAGTGTAGTATCTGCTTTGCCGTTGGAACGGGTAGAAACAATCAATGCTTTTTTACATTCATAGCCTACTAACTTTTTTGTTTCAGTAGTGTAGATGATATCAATTTTAGGGGCAGATGGGGTAGTGGTTTGCGATTGATTCCTGCTTTGCATCATGCTGTCCATACGTTTACGCATAGCCGCCTGGTCCTCATCTGTCGCGGAGAAACCAAATTTCTTTCCCATCATTTCCATCACGGTAGTGGTTATTTTTTTGCTGTTATCCCTGATGATGCTTGTCCTGCCGGTTTCCGTTTCGGAAAAAGTTTTGATCATATCATTTTTCAGCCAGGTAGTTGATTTTGTTTCGCCGTCGCCCATGAACCGCATGATCCTTATTTCATCACCACCGGGGCCTGAAGTAGGTGCAGCTGTTGGTGCGGTTTCATCTTCTTCGGGTGCAACAACGGTTGTTTTGGTGGTAATGATCGCCTGGGTTATAGGGTTCGATTGCGAATAGGCGTTGATCGTAGCCGATAAAAATAAAAGGGTAATGATTTTTTTCATATAGATGTTATTAAGGGCCAAATTTACGAATTGCCTCGTAATAATGCCAACAATGTTTTCTATTAGGAATATCTTAACAAGGAACTTATTTCAATTCCCTTGGCAGGTATTTAATACCATGTACCACCCGTTTTTTCAAACAACAGGTCACTGTAAGAACAACTGATATGATCTTCGGGCCCGATATCAAAAAACCTTGCGTATTTTTCACAGTCTTCCTGCAATTGCTGTATGCCGATATTACCTTTCTTATCAATTGCTTCTACTTCAATGAATGTTCCAAGGCCTGGTACCTTGTCAAAATGAAATTTAATATTGTTGATGAAATAGATCTTTCGCTTTTTGGTGACGATCACTTTAATGCCATGCAGTTTGATCAGGATCGCTTTGAGTGTATTATCAGGGTTATGTTGGTATAATAACACTTTTGATGTTTTGGCACCGGCAGTGTCTTCTCTTTCATACCAGATCAATGCATTTTCGATATTGCCCTCCCTTAGTTTCAACCGCCCGTTACTTACATTGAAGTAGGTATCCACCTGGTTGTCTTCACCAATGAATAGTGGTTCCAGCTCCAGTAACCTTTTTTCTAAACTGTCCAGGTCTGCAGCTCTTGCTTTAAACTCAAAATTTAATATGGACACTGTTATATCTTTTACTACCGAAGCTAGGTTTTTCTTTTTTGGGAAAAGTTTTTTCATTTTATCGATATGTATTTCCATCTACAGAAACAATAAGTATATTAGAGCAAGAAATACCTGAAGGCGGTGCTGTTTATTTTATTATAACCCTTTTATGCATAATGCCCACTGTTTGAATTGTGGTATGGCTTTATATGCCCACCAGGAATTTTGTTCGCACTGCGGGCAAAAGGCCGATACAAGAAGATTTACTTTCAAGCAACTCCTGCGTGACCTTCTGCATGCTTTTATGCACGCAGAAAAGGGAGTACTTCGTTTACTCAAAGGGCTGGCGCTCAAACCCGGTGCAACGGCAGCAGCCTTTGTGGAAGGCAAACGGAAAACTTATTTCAACCCGTTCACATTTCTCGCATTGTGTATCGCTTTTATGGTGTTTTTGAACAATTGGATAAAACCCTATAACGATCCTCCTGTTACCAACCAGCAGGTATTGCAGCGAATGCCCAACCAGGAAATGAAAGAATTGTATGTACTAACGGTTGAGCGTAGTGCAGAAATTCAGGAGTTTGGCAGTAAATACCTGGATCTTATCTCTGTCCTTATTAGCCCTTATTTTGCGTGTATTATCTGGCTTTTTTTTCGTAGGCGTAAACGTAATGCTGCAGAGATAACAGTAGCGTATGTACTATTTATGGCATTCAGTAATGTACTGTCTGCTATTTTAATCTCACCTTTGCTGAACTGGTGTAGGTCCGGCGCAGCGTATTACCCCATCCTGTTTGGCGGCATATTACTACAGACCATGTATATCGCCTGGGGGCTTAAAACATTTTTTAATTACCGCACGGCAGGGGGCTACTTAAAAGTATTGAGCGTGTTGCTGATAGCAGGAATAGTTGGTTTTATTATTTTAATGGGCGCGCTTTTTGTTTATGTTTATGGTGGAAACAGGTTTGAAGTGTTACAATACTTATAAAACCGGTACTGCCAGGGTAAAACTTCCGGCAGCACTGATCATCAATGATCTTCCAGTTTGAATCCATTGGCATCAGCAAATTTCTTTTGGGCCAGTTGCATGGTTTCTACCACGGTTGTTTTTTCGCTGGCAATGTTCTTTAGTTTAGCCATCTCCTCATCTCTTGCTTCGGGTGTTTTAGCGTGGCCATAGTCTTTGTAACCGGTGTACATGCTCTTCATGAATTCAAAATACTTGATACCCGCCTCTTTAAAATCCTCTGCTTCTTTTGCATCAGGAGCGGGCTGGTCTTTTACCTCTTTTATCTTTTCCTCAATTAATTTTTCCATCTTCTCGCCTGCTATTGCAATGCTGTCGTATTGTTGGGCGGCTAAATAGCCCTTTACACCGGCTTCTGTTGAAGTGATATCTGGCAAAAGGCTACGTTCTTTTTTTACAAATTCCTGGCTGTAATTAAAAGCTGATTTTGATTTGCAACCCGCAAGACTGGCTAAGAGTATGACTGCGATGGATAGTTTTTTGAGCATAATAATTGTTTTGAATGTACAATATATAATATATTTTTTAAAATGAATAGGGGTTAAGTACAGGCGCAGCGAAAATATTCTTCGCTGCCATGAATTACCATGCCAGAAATATTTTCTGCTTTAAAAACAACTAATACGGGGATTAACTGCTAAATTAGAACTATAAATGCCAGTGGTAACTCCGTTGCCAAAAAAACTGTATGAAAAAAACGCTCTGTTTACTTTCTTTTTTCTTCCTTCATTTACTACTGTTTGCACAAAAACAAAAGGCCGACAGCCTGGAAGCGTTGTTGACCAAAGCAAAAGCCGATACCTCAAGGGTAAAACTAATGTGGCAGGTTGCAGGTGTAATTTATACATATGATCCCGGAAGAGCTTTAATATTGTCGCAGCAGGCGTTGTTTTTGGCAAATAAAATAAAATATATAGAAGGGCAATCAAAATCGCTGGGCGCTTTGGCCAATACATTTATTAAACTCGGCAACTATCCCAAGGCGCTGGAATACAATTTACAAAAATTGCAGTTGGAAGAAAACAGGGATAATCCTCACAACCTTGCCAGCGTATTAATGAATATTGGCATTGTATATAATTACCAGGAAGAGTACCAGCAGGCGCTGGTGTACTATCGGCGGTCAGATTCAGTAATTGACCAGTACAATATCAAAGACCTTAAACATTACAGTATGCTGGCATTGGGTGATGTTTATGACAGGCTTGGCAATACGGATTCTGCTTTCAGTTATTATAACAGGACGCTTGTCATTGCCAATAATATCAGGGATGAAGACTTTATTGGAAGTGCCATGGTTGGTTTGGGAAATGTATACCTTAAACAGGAAAATTACCCTTTTTCATTATTGAATTATCGTACTGCGATCGCTTACCTGCGAAATGCCAATGACGATGATCTTTTTTGCGAAGCCACTTTAGATCTTGCAAAATTATTCAACAAGCAAAACAAAAATGATTCCACCGTATATTATGCCTATCTCTCTCTTTCAACGGCACAGCAAGACGGGTTTACGGCAAAGGAACTCGATGCAACGCAGTTTCTCTCAGATCATTATAAAAAAAGAAACATAATCGACAGCGCTTATGTGTACCTAAACAAGGTAAAGGTGTTGAATGATTCAATTAACAGCAGGACCCGGATAAGGGAATTGCAGATCATTTCAAGTAATGAACAACTGCGCCAACTGGAACTCGAGGAAAATAAAAAGACGGCTCAAATGGAAAGGAAGCAACAACTGCAATACCTGCTCATCGGAATATTCATCCCCGGCTTTTTTTTACTGACTCTTTTGCTGAGCAGGATAAAAATCCATACCCGTGTAATTAAGATACTAGGCATACTTTCGCTGCTGATGTTATTTGAATACCTGACCCTTCTTTTACATCCCTATGTTGCAGTACTCACCAATCATACCCCTATTTATGAAATGCTCATTTTTGTATCTATTGCTGCGTTACTGATCCCGGGCCACCACCGGGTTGAACGTTGGCTCATAGAAAAATTGACCCATCGGAATGATGGATCAATTCGTCTTAGAAAAGTTAAGCTTAAAGTAAAAAAACCTTTGGACTAGGTTTATTGAGCGGCTTTTGCGGTATCCTCTCCGTTTAGTTAGGAGTTTGAACAGGCCTTGTGCTGGCCGTATCCATTCCCTTCATTTTTGAAGAGTCTGCCGGCATCATTTTGGTAGCCGCTGAATCTTTTGTGGAAGCTTTTTTGTCATCGCCGCTATTACAACCAGTAGTGATAATTGTTGTTAACAGAGCTGCTCCAAGGATGATTTGAAGTGTAAGTCTTGGTTTTTTGATCATCATATAAATTAGTTTAAGCATAAGGATACAAAAACTATTTGATAATTTCAAGCAATAAGGCCAAAATCATGGTTCAGGCAGCTTACAATAGACCCACTTCATCACCTATATGGATGAATTTTCCTGTTTCAGTATCCGGTACAAAGCAGTTTACGGTTAAATAGTACAGGGATGGAAATTCCCGCACCATGCTCCATTCCGGTACATTTTTATCCCTTGCAGCCAATATTTTTTTTATGAAAGACTTATCAAGATCACCGGTAAAAGGGTCTTTGGGCGGCACATTGCAACGGGCCCTGAGACTGATACCGCTTAGTTTTACGTTACCCACCCTGAAATGAACCGGTTGCCCGGAAGGGATTGCCAGTTGCTCTTCCCAAAAAGCGGGGACCCCGGTTATTTCCAAACTAGCCCTGAAGCGTAAACGCAGGTCATCAACAGGATGCCCTTTTAAGTTTTTTGCAAGATATTCAAGGCTGGCGGCCGATAAAATGGTGATGCCGCTTTCATCGGGTATATCCAGCAACCTGCCTTCCCGGTTTTGTAAAAAACTGATCCTCATTTTAAAAAAATCGGATAAGAATGATCCTATCTTTTCATTTTCTTCAATAAGACGAAAGCTGATTTGGGTAGCTGAGCCTCTTTCTGAAAAACTTACCCGGTAATTGGGCAGGTCGTATTTTGCCTGTAATTGATTTACCCTGCCCGTTCTTTTGCCATTTACAAAGCGGCCATCATCTGCAAGCATTGCAAATTCCCTGTCGTGCAATAAAGACCTGGTGCCTATTTCAACAGATGAAAGTTCAATGCCATCTAAAGATTTTATCGGGTAGATCCTGATGTTAGAGATAACGGGGTTCATCATTCATTTATTTTCTACCCGCTTTTAATGGCCTGGTAAATAAAATAGATATTCAGTATCAAGTATACTCCCAGCAATGTCTGCGCAGCGATCATATCAAATTTCCTAGCTTTTTTTTCTTTATCCTGCTTAACAAGCTTCAGTGAATAGGCAGTGGCTGAGATAACAGCCAGGATAAAAAAGAGTGTTATGCCGTGCAGGGTATCTACAAGTGTAAATGTAGATGACTCTGGCAAGGAGGAATCAATGATATATTTATTACCGATCACGGCAAAGAGGGCACCTACGCTTAGGCCAAACCGTGAGTCGATGCCTTCGGGATGAATATAAAAGCACACATAAGCAATGAGGAATGCAATATACATACCCAGGAACATTTTCCAGAATAAGCCCCCTGTATCACGACTGATGCTCAACCTTACCCTGAAATTGCTGTAATCCATATGTGGTTTTGCAAGGGTAGGGTCACCAAATGCAGATTCATAGGGCCTTGTGCGCACCAGCAGGTCGCAACTGTCAATGGCCCACCCGCTTAATGTAAAACGCTTGTCATAATTCTCGCCCAGTGTATCCGGTACAAAAACCAGGTGCTTAACATCGTATTGTGAATTCTCAAAATTGATCATCACCCTTTGCCGGTCGAATGGAAAATTGCTAATGCGCCAGGAATCCTTCATTA
>JANYIM010000273.1 GCA_025362055.1 Bacteroidota bacterium | reverse complement strand
ATAACTACAAATAGCAAACCACAAACACCAAACCATATTAATGAAAAAAGAAGAAGATTTTGATGCCAGCCTGGCCGGTGAAGAAGGAACCGAAGAACAGATTAGGGCCAGTTGGTTTAAGCGGATGAAAAAAGGCATTCTTACATCTACAAAAGATAAGAAAGATGCCCCCGAAGGCCTCTGGGCCAAATGCCCGTCTTGCAAATACACCTGTACCATTTCTGAATTAAGAGAGAATAAATTCGTTTGCCCGAAATGTGAATACCATCATCGCATTGGCAGTCATGAATACTTTGAGATCATTTTTGACGACAATAATTATGATGAACTTTTTGCGAACATCAGGTCAAAAGATTACCTGGGTTTTGTTGACCTGAAACCTTATAGCAAAAGGCTGGAAGATGCTTATGCCAAAACTGATATTCATGATTCCATTACAGTAGCGCATGGAAAAATAAACAGCAATGACCTGGTAGTGGCCTGCATGGATTTTGAATTCATTGGAGGAAGCCTGGGGAGTGTAATGGGAGAAAAAATATCCAGGGCATGCGATTATTGCATTGCCAACCGCATACCATTCATGATCATCAATAAAAGCGGGGGTGCAAGAATGATGGAGAGCGCTTTTTCCCTGATGCAACTGGCAAAGACATCCGGCAAACTATCTCAATTGAGTGATGCAAAGATCCCTTATATCTCGCTTTGTACCGATCCTACCTTTGGCGGCACCACAGCTTCCTTTGCCATGCTGGGTGATGTCATTTGTGCTGAACCAGACGCCCTTATTGGTTTTGCCGGCCCCAGGGTCATTAAGGAAACGATTAAAAAAGACCTCCCGGAAGGTTTTCAACGCAGCGAGTTTTTATTGGAGCACGGCTTTTTAGATTTTATTGTTTCAAGAAAAAACCTGAAAGAAAAACTGGGAACCCTGCTTGTCATTTTTAAAAGTTAATGCTTCTACAGTAAGATTTTTATCTCACTCACTCCAATTACCTTTGCAACATGGAGATCAGTAACCGTAAAGCCTATCACGATTATTTTTTTGAAGCAACCTATATAGCGGGACTGGTACTTACAGGTACAGAAATTAAATCATTGCGTGCCGGCAAAGCAAGTTTCAACGACAGTTATTGTTTTTTTAATAAAGGCGAGCTTTACGTAAAAAGTCTTCACATAGCTGAATATGCTTTTGGTACTCATTTTAACCACGAACCCCTCCAGGAAAGAAAATTATTACTCAATAAAAGAGAGTTGCGTAAATGGGACGCCAAGCTCAAAGAAAAAGGCTACTCCATCATCCCATTAAAAATATTTTTGACCGAAAAAGGATTTTTTAAAATGGAGATCGGCCTGGGAAAAGGAAAAAAACATTACGATAAAAGAGAGAGCATTAAAGAACGGGAGAATGACAGGGATATTAAGAGGAAGTATGGGATATAAGTTTTCTGTTTAGGGTCTTCAGTTTTCTGTTATGTAGAGTTTAAGAGATTGAGGTTCTTTTCGATCCTAAAAACACAAAACAGTAAATTCAAAACTAACATTCACTCAAACTTAAAGGAACATTAACCGCCAATCCCCCATCCGCAGTTTCTTTATACTTGCTATTCATATCCAAAGCTGTATCCCACATGGTCTTTATCACGCCATCCAGGCTAACCTTGGCATAATCAGGCGAACTTTGTAAAGCAAGCTGGCTGGCGGTTATCGCCTTAATCGCACCCATTGTATTGCGCTCTATACAGGGAATTTGCACCAACCCGCCAATGGGGTCGCAGGTCATGCCCAAATGATGTTCCATGGCTATCTCAGCGGCCATCAGGACCTGTCTTTGTGTGCCTCCCATGCATTCTGTAAGGGCAGCTGCGGCCATTGCACTACTTACGCCGATCTCGGCCTGGCAACCGCCCATTGCCGCCGAAATGGTGGCACCTTTTTTAAAAATGCTGCCTACCTCTGCAGCCGTTAATAAGAATTGCGTTATTTTTTCTTCGGTATTGCCATCACAAAAAGCAATATAATATTGTAAAACTGCCGGGATCACACCTGCGGCACCGTTAGTTGGTGCAGTCACTACCCTGCCAAAACTTGCATTCTCTTCATTAACTGCCAGCGCAAAACAACTCACCCAGTCAAGGATATATTTAAAATCATTCCCGCCTTGTTGAATGATCGTCAGCCAACTTTGATAATCGTGATAATTTTTTCCATTGACCAGTTTTTTATTGAGCCCTGCCCCCCGCCGTTTTACCTGCAAGCCTCCGGGCAGCATCCCGTCTGCATGGCAACCCCTGTAAATACATTCGGCCATTACCCTCCAGATATTCAAGACACCATCCCTGGTCTCTTTTTCACTGCGCCAGGAGTTTTCATTTTCCAAAACCACATCACTGATATTCATCCCCGTCTTCATGCACCAATGTAAAAGATCGTTAGCAGTGTTGATAGGAAAAGGTAAAGTCACTTCGGCCTTTGCATTATTATCTTCGCCCTCTTTTACCACAAATCCGCCGCCAATAGAATAATAGGTTTCAGCAATGGTATCACCATTGGTAAGCGAAACTAAAAAGGTAAGTGCATTTGGATGATAGGGCAATGATTCACTGAAAAGAAATTCAATATCCTCCGACGGGTCAAAATCAATTTCATGTTTACCCGCAAGCAGTATCTTTTTCATTTGTTTAATATCAGTCATTTTAGGATTGATATTATTCACATTAAAAGTTACCGGGTCATCACCACTCAATCCAAGTTGCACTGCAATATCAGTACCGTGGCCAATACCCGTTTTTGCGAGTGAGCCATATAATAATATCTGGATATCCTTTACAGAATCCATTATATTTTTTTGCTGAAGTGATGCAGTAAATCGCTGTGCGGCACGCCAGGGGCCAAGTGTGTGGCTACTCGAGGGCCCCACACCAATTTTGAACATATCAAAAACGGAAATGGCTTCGTGGCTCAATTGACAGTGTTTTATGTAAAATTAAACCTAATATCACCTAAAAAACGATATTGAATTTATTGCACTGCCAGCAATTCTATCCCGAAAATAAGATAAGAGTTGGCAGGTATGATACCGGAAGGATTAGCACCATATGCTAAAGATGGCGGTATGTACAATGTGATATTGCCGCCCGGCATTATCAATGGCACACCCTTTTGCCAGCCAAGGATCGTTGAACCCAATAAAGTATTGAATGATCCTGAATTATCTTCTGCAAATTTAAATGAGCTGGGTAAAAGCCAACCGGTATATTTCACGCGTACATAAGAACAAACTGCGGGTATCGTACCCGAACCGGCTGAATTGATCGTGTAAAAGATACCGCTGGGAGCCTTTGTGGCTGTAAGACCATGAGCAGTTAAATAAGCTTGTATATATGCACTCTCAGCAGCCGGAGCGATGGAATCTATATTGGTGTAAATACAGCCAGCAGTACTGGCAGTGGTCTTGCTACAACTTGTAAATAGAAAAGCAACTAAAACAACAATAGAAAAAATAAAAACTAGCTTTTTGGTCATGTGTGAAAATTAAATAATTATTAATGGGTTTCAATCTACGGATTTGTCGCCTGACTCAATTTTTTCAGGCTGTTTTTTAACGCTTTCTTTACTTTTTAACTCGCCAAACAATTGTTCATTCATTTCCCATTTGTATTGCATCCTGAAATAGGAGAAGAAAATGACAGAAAGAAAAATGGCCACAATTATAGCTTCAAATGCACTCCCGATGCCTTGCGAGATCCTCGTGTACCATTCCGGAAAAAAAACATACACGGCAAAGATCAGCAACAGGATGGGCAAACTGAAAAGTAATGCCATTGGAAGGCCATTCAATATTCTGCTCATAACAGAATTCTGTTTACCCCGCTCCTTTTCCCAGTACAGCATGAATTGTTTATCTTTTTCAGACAGCATTCTGCAAAATTAAGACAAATCCCGTTAATGGTCCATACTTCATAGCCATGAACCGAACTACCACTTTGCCATGTTGCGAATATCTTGTAGGTTTGTTTACCTCAAATTCAGGGAATGAAAATAGAACAACTGCTGGTTCAGCATTTTTATAATAACAGGGAGATCACCTTACAAGGCATGGGAACATTTACGCTTTCTCCTGAATTTATGCTGCCTATGGAGAATGATAAGGAAGTGGTGATGCCCGAAAATGTCATTTCATTTCACTACAACCCCAAAGCCACCGAAGATGAGTCACTCATCGACTTTATTGTTCAGCAAACCCGTAAAATAAAACCCCTGGCTTCTGCCGATCTTGACTCCTATCTTGTATTGGGCAAACAGTTCTTAAATATCGGAAAGCCATTCAAGATCGATGGAGTTGGGGTTTTGGAAAAGAATCAAACAGGAGAATATGAATTCAAACAAGGGCATTATGCCAACTCCAAATTAGAAGCAGCGCCGGCACTATTAAAAGAAAAAGCGGAAGATGATGATATTTCTTTTGCTGCAATAAGGCCCTCATCCGGCGGTAACGGCAAAAAGATATTACTGATCATTGCATCGGTCATTGTATTGGTATTGATCGCATGGGCAGTGTGGCATTTTTTACTCAGGAAAAAAGATACAGGAACCGTTACGGATAACCCGGTAGAGCAAACAACAACTCCGCCGGTAGTGCCTGTGGATACGGCAAAGCCTGTTGAACCAAAAAAAGATACCGTAGCTCTTCAACCCGTTGCTCCCAAAAGCGATAACTATACTTTTAAAGTGGTGTTTAAAGAAACGATCGATAAAGCAATGGCCATCGCAAAAATGAAGGACCTTATTGCACGTGGGCATATGGTAATCATGTACACCAAGGATTCTGTTTACTATAAACTGGCCGAACCATTTAAACGGCCCCTATCCGATACTGCGAGGGTAAGGGATTCTCTCAATAAATATTACTACAAAGACAAGGCATACATTGAACTGGAGTAATTCATTTTGTTTGATGCAATACAAACAATCGCTACCATGCAACGATCAACCCGGCTTACGCTAATCATTGTCTTCTGGTTACTGTGTATCACAGATATTATCGCTATCATCAGCCCTATCAACCTGCTGCATTATATCGTAAAACCCCTACTGGTACCGGTATTGATAGTATCATTGTTTTTAACTGCTACCAATGTGCCGGGCAAGATGCTCATCATCGCAGGTTTATTCTTTTCCTGGGCAGGAGATATCTTTTTATTGTTTGAAAGCAGGCAAAAATTGTTTTTCATTTTCGGATTGGTCTGTTTTTTGACCACGCATGTTTTGTATATCACTTATTTTCTCCGGATCCGTTCCACTAATATTTCATTGTTGAAAAAGCAGCCGGTATTATTGTTGCTGGTTATCGGCTATGGCACGGCGTTAGTATGGTTCTTATTCCCACATTTAGGCGATCTTAAAATACCCGTACTGGTATATGCCACCGTGATCTGTACCATGTTGCTTTGCAGCCTGCACGCTTATTTAAAACTAAACAAAACAGCTGCCAATGCTTATCTATTGGGCGCTGCAGCCTTTGTATTGTCAGACTCCTTACTGGCTATCAATAAATTTTACCAGCCCTTCGCTTATGCAGGAGCAGGCATCATGCTTACCTATTGTGCAGCGCAGTATTTTATTGTGAAGGGATTTGTGAAGCAGGATGCCAGATCCTGAATATTGGATGGCGCTGCACCTTTAAATTGAAGTATTTACCAGTTGAAGTTTCTCACTATCAGGTACCAACTTCCAGCTTATACTTTCTCTTGAAATAAAAATAAAACGGTATCCCCGTAGCAGTCAGCGCAATACCAAACAGTGAATTAATGATATGTGTCTTACCCAGCATATAATCATTGATATCGGTATACAATGTCATCACTAAATAAAATGATGTGCAGAGTATGGCTATCATGGGTACAAAGGGATAACCCCAAACCTTATAGGGCCGAACCGCATCAGGCATTTTTTTTCGGAGCACAAAAACACCCGTCACCAGCAGTAAATTAAAAAGCCATACCACAAAAATGTACATATTTGCGAGTATGTCAAAAGAGCCACTGAACACCATTATGATCATCCACACCAAATGCAATATCAGCGCATTACCGGGTGTTTGAAAACGGGGATGCACTTTACCCGCAAAGGCAAAGAACTTGCCTCTTTGTGCCATCGCAAAAGTCATGCGCGGAGGCGCTAATATGCTGGCATTAGTAGCCCCCAATACTGATAAGCAGATCAAAAAAGCGATAATGCCACCGCCAATCACACCGAAGGCTTTTTCAGCTGCATCAGAGGCCACCAACGTACTTTTTGCCATTTCATCGATGGGCAACATATACATCATGGCCGCACTGATAAGCAGGTAGATGCCAATACAGGCAAAAATGCCGATCAGCATACTACGCGGAATATTTTTTTGCGGGTCTTTTATTTCACCGGCAACATTGATCATATTCTGTAAACCATCATAGGCCTGTAACGCACCATTACAGGCAGCTACCATCGCGGCTATCAAAGCGATCCCCATTGGTTTCACGATAGCAGAATGGGCGATGAAATTTTTTGCAGATCCATCCTTCGAGAAAAACAATCCACCGATAAGCAATACGATCGCGAGTACTTTGGCTGCCGTCAAAAAAACCTGCAGTGCCCCTCCCCCTTTTGTACTCCTGTAACTGATCACTGTAAGTATGACGAGCAAGATAACGGTGAGCATTTTTACACCAAAATTTTCCAAAGGAAGTATTTCGCCGATGAAAGGGACATGTAACATAACTGAATGCTCAATTGCAGGAGAAAATTTGGGCAATTTAAAAAAGTATTCAGCATATTGTGAGCAAATGAATGCAATACCTGCCGTACCTGCAGTATTGATCACGGCAAAATTAGCCCACCCAAAAAGATAGGCCCAAAAATCGCCATACATTTTTCGTATAAAGAAATATTGCCCTCCCGTTTCGGGCAACATGGCGCCTACTTCGGCATTGACCATGCCAACAAAAAGCGTAAGCACGCCGCCAATGACCCAAACCAATAGTATTTGTAAAGGAGAACCGAGTAATGCCGCCATCTCCGCCGGGCGCATAAAAATACCTGAGCCGATAACGCTTCCGATCACCAAAGAAATAGCGGTATATAAACCAATGGTTCTTTGAAAAGATGGTGCCTGCATTTACTAAAAATACGAAACAGGGAGATACCAAATCAAACACGGCCTGTGAACCGGTAATTTTATCGGGGCAAATTTGGCTTTTGTACGAAAGAGTTCATTAAATTGCATTCATAAAAATGGGCCTCCTGTAGAAACAGGCGCCCTTTAACGATTGCTTGCTATATGAAAAATTAAAAATTTTTAAGCCGGATCCCGATTTGCGTTTATGACTGCCCTTTAACGATTGCCTGCCACTTAACGATTGTTTGCCTTTTTTTGTTACACTGTAAAAATAAACTCATTTGTATCAGCCTTGATACCATATTATTTGTATAATAATGATGTCAAAACTATACTGGTGAGTTCAAAATCCTTTACTGTATTCACTTACAGCGGGTCCCGTACATTATGCCCAACAAATATTCAGATATATTATTTCAATTGATACACGCCCTGGAGAAAGCCGAAAAAAGGCATTTCAAATTGTATATCAAAAGAAGCTCTGCAAAAGAAGAACTGAAGATCGTTCAGCTATTCGATGCCCTTGGTAAATTAAAAACTTACGATGAAAAGCAGCTTTTAAAAAAATTGGCTGGTATTGAAAAACCACAGTTGTCCAATTTAAAAACACACCTCTACAAAGAACTTTTAGCAAGCCTGCGCCTGTTAAAAAGTACAGATAGTGTTGACCTGCAACTCACCGAACAGCATGATTATGCGCATATCCTTTATAAAAAGGGCTTATTCTTACAAAGCCTCCGGATAATCGAAAAGGCAAAAGAGACCGCAAGATCGCAGCATAAATTCAATCATCTTGCACAACTGATAGCACTCGAAAAAAGAATAGAGACGCTGCATATCACCCGAAGCATGGAGGAAAAAGTGGACCGTCTTTCAGAAGAAGCGTTGCAGGTAAGCAGCCGCACAGATACTATCGTTAAATTGTCCAACCTGGCATTACAACTATACGGCTGGTATATAAAGAACGGTCATGCACGTGATGAAGAAGATGAGGCAGGGATAAAGCTGTTCTTTTACAATAACCTTCCTGCCGACAGCCTGAG
>JANYIM010000110.1 GCA_025362055.1 Bacteroidota bacterium | reverse complement strand
ATTCGAGTGCAATACCGCACCACCGTTTTCTATAACGAGGTCGGCATATTTTTTCTGGGCGGCTTTAAATTCCTCCTCAGACAGCACAGGGGTAAAAATCACCATCAATTCGTAGTTGTTCATTTCCCTGATTTGATTTATGTAAAAAATGTTGTTGATCCGTTTTTTTGAACGGGCAGCAAAGGTAGGGATTTTAATGGAAATTTGGACGGGATCAGGTTATATTTTCCGTGTTTTTGATGATATATGGGGAAACCTTTTAGTTTGAAATTATTATAAAGTAACTATTTGATTATCAAATAATTACTTGAATTTATAGAACGCAGATCATCCTGATCGCCAGGGTATATCGTGATAAGCCCGCATTATTATGACAATCTGCGTTCTCTTATTCTAACCGATAAACCGGGTACCGGTTATGGGCCGGTTCATAATAAGATGAATTGCGATAAATAAAATCCAGTTGGGCTGAGCCATTGGCAGCAAATTTTGGATCAGCGGCTTTCTTGTCTTCCAGTTTCTTCTTTATGTCGGGGTTATTTTTCAGCACATCTGCGGCAATGTCTTCCCATCGATAATCACTGTATCCTTCTTTTTGTTGCAGGATGGCGTCAAAGAAATTCCAGGAAAAAAAACTGTCATCACCCGTTGGTTCCAGCATCTCAATAATGTACCTGTTGGCAACCTGGTTCATTGGTATAAAATAATCTCCTTTCAGGAACCTTATTTTTTGTTTCATCACTGAAACTTTCATGGATGAATTCTTATGATGTTTTTCATACGGCCTCGGGAGTGATTTGTAATCATCAATGTGGTAAGCCTCCACCTCCATCATCGAATCATTCTTCAATTGCTGAACGATCACGTTGTTCAGTTTCATCAAGTCAACCACCGCACTCCAGCCTTGTGGAATAATATAGGCTGCCGGCGGTGAGATAAAATTGGAAGGTTTGAAAACATTATAATACTTTACCTGTCTTGTATAAGGTTTATCATGATCATAATACATTCTTTGTAAACCGGTGGCATCACTGGTTTTAAAAGCCTGTTCGTATCCTTTAAAAGTAATGAGTGTGGATTGAGTACTATCCATGTTCCAGGTGAAGGGCCAAGATCTTTCTTTGACGGCCTCTGCCCTGGCTTTATTTCTTTGTGCGATCAGTTCAGTTGCATTGGCCGAGGTTTTTTCAATAAAAGTTTGCATCAGTGCATAGGTAGAAAGCACCCTGTCCTTAAAAGGTTTTAGCATATGCGTTTCCGGTATGAAGCCGATCGTTTGGAACAGTGCAGCATAACCGGAGGAATAACGTGGAGGGTCATAAAACATTTCCATCCCTTTTTCGGGGCCCGAACTTGAGAAATCTACATAGGGGACCATTTCCCATTTTTTTTCTGCCATCCCAGCATATAATTGCGGTTCAAATTTTTCTTTTAACCAGCCACCAAAATCGGCACTTAGTTTATCATATTGCGTGGTGATCAGGGTCATGGTATGTTGATAATCGGCACCGTCACTTACATGATTGTCGATTAAAATATGCGGATCCAGCCAATGAAAGATTTGAGTAAATGAACGGGCATTCTTACTGTCGCATTTGGTGAAATCCCTGTTCAGGTCAAGGTTTTGGGCATTTCCCCGAAACCCATATTCGAGTGGCCCGTTCTGGTTTGCCCTTGAATAAGCATTCCTGTTGAGGCACCCGCCGATATTATAAACGGGGATGAATGCCAATGCCACATTATCGGGTAATTTTATTTTTTTTGAAACAATATCTCGTACCAATAACATACTTGCGTCAATGCCATCCGGCTCGCCAGGGTGTATGCCATTGTTGATGAGTATCACTGCTTTGTTTTGTTTATGCCATTGCCCCGGATCGAATTTTCCATCATTGCTTACCAGTACCAGGTGCAGGGGATAACCTGCGTCGGTCATTCCCATTTCTTTTACGAGTACCTGCGGCGATAGTTTATCTAAATTTTTATACCAGTCTATCGCTTCAAAATAAGTGGCGCTTTCTTTTCCGTTGCTTTTTTCAAAGCGGGATTGTTGTGCATGGGAATTATTAAAAATGAATAAGCTGGCTAAAAAGAGGAGCAGTTTTCTCATTGCTGTTTTATTTTTTTGAAAGCTACAATTTTTTTTAGAGGGAGCAGTGCCGTTTGTAAAAAAGTGTAAACCCTGTGGGCGGTTGAAAACCCCAACAGCGGCGGATTTGAAACAAGATTCCGTTAATACCGCCGACATGGGCATGCGACCGCTGCCGGGTTTAAATGAAATTAATTTACCGGATCAATACTAACGACTGCTTGATCAGTTCGCTGCTGTTGATGATACTAATGAAATATCTGCCCGTAGAGAGTTTGCTGATATCAAGGTCGATGTTCTTTTGACCAGTGATCAATTGTTGTTGCCAAACGATCCTGCCGGTGATATCGGCGATCTTTAGCAGGCTGTTTTGTGCAAGGCCCTGCTGCAGTTT
Organism: Bacteroidota bacterium; assembly: GCA_025362055.1. GTDB lineage: Bacteria > Bacteroidota > Bacteroidia > Chitinophagales > Chitinophagaceae > Ferruginibacter. The sequence continues at coordinate 5,800 of JANYIM010000110.1, read as the reverse complement.
TACTAAGAATTTTCCTGAGCCGGGATTCGGATAGACCAATACATCGGAGGCATTTTCATTGATGTGGACTGCAATGGTTTTGCTGTAACTGGATTTGCCATCAATGTCGATCATCCTTATACGGTAGTAAACAATGGTACTGTGCGGTAATTTATTGTCAGTAAAGGAATAATTAGCCAGGTTCCTCCCGCTTAATTCACCAATGGTTGCAAATGTATTTCCATCAATGCTTCTTTGCACTTCGTATGATTTGAAATTCGTTTCATAAGTGGCATACCATCTTAACAGTACAGATTGGTTGTATTTAACTCCTGTAAAGTCAATGATCGTAACAGGCAATACACCCGAGCACTGCCAAACCAGCGCAACGTATTCGGGATGATCGATATAGGGATTGCGGGTTCCCTGTATCATATAAACATCATTGTTACGATCGATCTCTTTTGTACTAACGGGATCCTGTACATGCCAACTATATAAAAGGGAAAGATACCAACTGTCAAAGGCCTGGTAGCTGCTGCCATCCAGTACATCATTGGCATTGCTGTTGCCCTGCCATGCAGCGATCTTGTCTTCATAAGCGGTGGCAATATACAATGTTGACCTGGCGAGGTCGCCTTTATAGGCATCGATGGGTTCAAATACGGTGGAAGTATAGGAAGCTGAAGAAGTATTAGGGCCGATCTTTGTTCCGTTTTGTGTGGTAGTAGTTGGACTGGTTACTTTGCCATAAGGAAAATTTGCCCTTAAGCCGTTCACTTTTTTATCAGAAGGAAACACAATGAACATATCACTGTACATCGGTTCTACGCTTCCGCCAAACCATGATTGCGGAAAACTGTGCTCCCTGTTATAACGCTGCCCCTCTGATGTGCCGGATGTTCCTTTGTCCTGGTAAGGACTACCAAATGTATACTCATAAGGTTCGGCACCGGAAGGATTATCCGAATACTGGTCCCATACAATGGTCTTGTTACCAGCATCATTAAGGCGATCGTCTGTAATATAGTATGCACTCCACATCCCGGTATAAGTTGGGTTAGGGTTGGCCAAAACAGGTTTGATGATATTGAATAATGCAGTTTTTAGCGCACTACAGGTGAGGCTTGCGGCTGCATCATAGTACCCAGCCGGGATTCCGGGAGCCCCATTGAACATTGTTGCACTGGCAGTAATTGAACTTGTACTATAAAAAGGTTCGCCGGTGCAGACTGTCCTGGCAGCATAAACAAAAACATTGTAGGTGGTGCCGGCAATAAGCCCTGTTTGTTTATTATTATAATTTTTACCGTAAAAAATAACTGTGCCGCCCCCTATGATATCGCCTACACTATAAACAGTTCCGTTTATGGGGCCACTGCTAAGCGAAACATTGGTAGTGAGGATACCCAGGTAATAAATATTGGTTGCCGGGCTGTTATTGGTGGTGTCGAAGTAAACGGCTAATTGCGTATCTGTTTCGTTGAGTATAAGACTTGTGCTCAGTGGTGCATTGGGTGCAGTACATTGACTTTTAGCAATGAAAGCAGCAGGTAGCAACAACAATAAAAACAGTGACCGTTTTTTCATTATCTTAAAGAAGTATCTTCAATAAAAGTAAATAAAAAACCCGTTGATGTTACATCTCACGGGCTTTAATTATATGTGGGCAGGCCAGGTTTATTTTGCCAATGCATTCACCTTCTTAGCCAGCTTGCTTTTTAAATTAGCTGCTTTATTCTTGTGGATGGTGCCACGCTTAGCCAGTTTATCGATCATGGAAGCAACTTTTGGTAATTGCTCTGTTGCAACCTTTTTATCGCTTGCTTTAAGGTCACGGATCGCGTTACGGGTCGTTTTGCCATAATAGCGGTTACGCTCGTTACGTTTTGTACTCTGACGCACGTCTTTCTTAGTTGCTGAATGGTTTGCCATTTAAATCTAATTTTTGGGCTGCAAAGATAAGGATTTGGTAATTAATAATTGATAATTAGTAATGAATAATTTTACTTTGGGCTGCTAAAATGATTTTAATATGATAAATCGCCGGATTTTACTGGTTTTACATATAATATCCCTTGTTTTATTGGGTTTTGGCTGGACGCTGGATATGCTACATATCGATATTTCCACCCATTTTATCGTGGATTTTAATTTATTCAATGAAAAGCGAAGTGTATTGGGCACCCTTCAAACCCTTTGGAGCGGGAGTAATTACTGGCCATTCGTTCTTATTTTTTTATTTGGAATTCTTGTCCCGTTGGTGAAGTCGGGGGCCATATTTTATTTATTGCTGGCAAAGAACCCGGCACCCAAATGGCATCGCTTTGTAAGTGCCATCAGCAAATGGGCAATGGCAGATGTATTTGCGATCAGTATATTCGTTGCTTTTTTAGGTGCAGGCGCCATGCAAAATACCAATGCAACCGTAGAGGCAGGTTTTTATTATTTCTCGGGATATGTTTTGCTGAGTGGCATTGTGTCGATGTTGTTGGGAAAAGTGCTGCAAAATGCTGCAACTTCTAATACATAATTAACCGATATTTGCAGTCGATTTCTGCCGCAGGGTTACTGATTTCTGCCCAGTTTATTGTTGTCGTACAAGCGTGCGACGCAACTGAAGCTAAATAGCATTGCTGCAGCTAAGTACAAAAATATTTTCTATCTATTATCATGAAGGATTTCCAATACATCACTAATTCCCATCCCGGTTATATTGAAAGTTTGTACAATGACTTTATAAAAGATCCGGGCAGTGTGGATGCAGATATGCGCAAATTTTTTGAGGGGTTTGATTTTGCGGTGAATAGTAATGCCATTTCAATTCCGCTCAATGGAAAAGCAACAGCCGGCTCTACAGCCCCCGGTACTGACCTGCAAAAAGAATTTGCTGTTTATCAATTGATCCTTGCGTATAGAAAAAAAGGGCACCTTGTTGCAAAGACAAATCCGATACGTGAAAGAAAGGACCGGCATGCCAACCTGGCACTGGATAATTTTGGATTGAGTGATGCGGACCTTTTAACTGAGTTTGATGCCGGAAAATTTGCCGGTACCGGTAAGGCATCATTGCAAAATATCGTTGCGCATTTGCAAAAATGTTACACAACACATGTGGGCGTGGAGATCAGTTCACTGAATGACCAGCGGAAAATTGACTGGCTTACTAACGCTGTGGAGCATACGCTTTTACAGCCGGTATCGTTGCAACAGAAAAAAAGGATATTACAAAAACTGAATGAGGGCGTAATGTTCGAAAAATTTTTGCAAACAAAATATGTAGGACAAAAACGATTTTCACTGGAAGGTGGTGAAACCACGATTGCCGCACTGGATGCCATCATCAACACTTCAGCTGCGAATAATGTACAGGAAGTTGTGATAGGGATGGCGCACCGGGGAAGGCTGAATGTACTGGCCAATATCATGGGTAAGACCTACGAACAGATATTCAGTGAATTTGAAGGAACAGCTACGCCCGATACCACGATGGGCAGCGGCGATGTAAAATATCACCTGGGCTTTGGAAGTGACGTGGAAACTGCCAATGGCAATAAAGTGCATCTAAAACTTTGTCCCAACCCTTCGCATCTTGAAGCCGTGGACCCTTTGGTGATAGGTTTCGCAAGGAGTAAGGCAGACGTTTTATATAACAGCGATTACGATAAAATATTACCGATATTAATTCATGGGGATGCATCTGTTGCCGGACAGGGGGTAGTGTACGAAGTTTTACAAATGAGCGGCCTGGAAGGTTATTATACCGGGGGTACCATTCATTTCGTCATCAATAACCAACTTGGCTTCACCACAGATTTCGAGGATGCCCGTACTGCTGATTATTGCACTTCTGCTGCTGCCATGGTGCAGGCGCCTGTGTTACATGTGAACGGTGATGATGCGGAAGCCGTGGTAAAAGCAAGTGAGATCGCTACCTTATACCGCCAGGAATTCAACAGCGATATTTTTATCGACATGGTTTGTTATCGCAAACACGGGCATAACGAGGGCGATGAGCCGAAGTTTACACAACCACAGCTGTATGCATTGATCGATAAGCACCTCAATCCCCGGGAAGTGTACACGCAGTTTTTGATGGAGAATGGGGAAGCAGATGCGCAGGCACTTGCCAAAGAGATGGAGCAAAAATTCCTGGCAGACTTACAGGAACGATTAGACGAAGTGAAACAAAACCCGCTTCCTTATAGTTACCAACCTCCCGAATTGGTATGGAAAAGTTTACGAAAGGCAAAAGCGGCAGACTTTGAGACTTCGCCTGTTACGGCCATCAGCAGTGAGCAGTTTCAATCATTGTTTGATGGGCTGATGAAATGGCCATCAGATTTCAAGCCTTTGCGTAAAGTAGAAAAGCTCATCCAGGATAAACTAAAACTATTCGGTGACGAAAAGAAAGTTGACTGGGCTACAGGTGAATTAATGGCTTATGGAAGCTTACTCACAGACGGAAAGGATGTGCGTATGAGCGGGCAGGATGTGAAGCGGGGGACTTTTAGTCACCGCCACGCTGTTTTGTATGACGAAATAAATAATAATGAATACAATCGCCTGGATCATTTTACCCAGATGCAGGCACCTTTCCGCATTTTTAATTCTTTGTTGAGTGAATATGCGGTATTGGGCTTTGAATATGGTTATTCCATGGCCAATCCCAATGCCCTGGTGATCTGGGAAGCACAGTTCGGTGATTTTTGTAATGGTGCGCAAACCACCATCGACCAGTTCATTGTAGCAGCAGAAACCAAATGGCAAAGGATGAATGGTGTAGTGATGTTGTTACCACATGGATATGAAGGGCAAGGGCCGGAACATAGCAGTGCAAGGATGGAGCGCTTTTTACAAATGTGTGCCGAGTTGAATATGGTAGTGACCAATATAACAACTTCGGCTAACTTTTTTCATTTGCTGAGAAGACAATTAGCCTGGCCATTCAGAAAGCCGTTGATCAATTTTTCGCCCAAGGCAAACCTGCGGCACCCGGGTAGTTATAGTTTGATGACTGAATTCACCAGTGGTGGATTCAAAGAGGTTATTGATGACAGCACTACAAAGGATGCAGCTGAAGTAAAAAAGGTTTTATGCTGCACCGGAAAAATGTATTTTGACCTTGCAGAGCGGCAGCAGAAAGATAACAGGTTGGATGTTGCCATCATTCGCCTGGAACAAATTTATCCGCTGCCTCAAAAACAACTGGATGAATTGTATAAAAAATACGGCAAGGCCATCTGGTATTGGGTACAGGAAGAGCCATTGAATATGGGTGCCGCTACTTTTTTAAGAATGAATTTAAAGAACATCAATTTCTTTATCATTAGCAGGCAACCGAGTGCGGCCACTGCAACGGGTTATGCAAAAGTGCATGCACAGGAGCAAATGCAGATCGTTGATACGGCGTTTACAATTTAGGGTCACAATAAAACAGATCGCAGATTATTTTGCTTTTCAAAAAAGATGGCTCAGTCATCAATCAGCAAAAATCAGGGTTACTGTAATCAGCGTTTAAAATCAATAATTCATGTTCAACAGTTTAAGTGAAAAATTAGAATCCGCTTTTAAGAATATTAAAGGACAGGCCCGTATCTCGGAGCTCAACATTGCCAATACGGTAAAGGATATACGCCGTGCATTGGTGGATGCGGATGTGAATTATAAGATCGCCAAAGAATTCACTGATAAGATAAAAGAGAAAGCACTGGGTGAAAAGGTATTGACAGCAGTGAGTCCCGGCCAGCTGATGGTAAAGATCGTTCAGGATGAACTCACTGAATTAATGGGTGGCAGCGAAAGTGAATTCAATATTACC
>JANYIM010000255.1 GCA_025362055.1 Bacteroidota bacterium | reverse complement strand
GCCTCGGTGCCCTTGCAGTAAAATATTTGTTATGAACATCGAATTCAATAAAAACGAAGATACCATGAAGATGGCCTGGAACAGGGTAAGGCAACACCTGGAAAAGATCCATGAAGGGGGTGGAAAGAAAGCCGCCGCACTACAGAAAGAAAAAAACAAACTCACTCCAAGGGAACGAATAAATTATTTGTGCGATGCTGGAACTCCTTTTACGGAGATTGGCGCCTTTGCAGGCTTTGAAATGTATGAGGAACAGGGTGGATGTCCTGCAGGTGGAACCGTTAGTGGCATTGGTTATGTAAGCGGCAGACAATGTGTGATCGTTGCCAATGACCAGACCGTAAAAGCCGGTGCCTGGTTTCCCATCACCGGCAAAAAGAATTTGAGGATGCAGGAGATCGCCATGGAAAATAAGTTACCTGTCATTTATTTAGTGGATAGTGCAGGTGTTTTTCTTCCCATGCAGGATGAGATCTTTCCCGATAAAGAACATTTTGGCCGCATTTTTCGCAACAACGCAAAAATGAGCGCAATGGGCATCACGCAAATTGCTGCAGTGATGGGGGCCTGTGTTGCAGGTGGCGCCTACCTGCCCATCATGAGCGATGAAACATTGATGGTAGAAGGCAATGGCTCTATTTATTTAGCAGGCCCCTATTTAGTGAAAGCTGCCATCGGTGAAGATATTGACAGTGAAACCCTTGGTGGCGCAGGAACGCATAATTCGATCAGTGGAATTGCTGACTATAAATTTAAAACAGAAGAAGAGTGTCTCAACCATATTAAAAAGATCATGGATAAACTGGGTGAGACCGGGAAAGCAGGGTTTGACCGTATCGTTTCCAAAGCCCCTGAAAAGAATAACGGTGAAGTGTATGGGATAATAAGCGAGGGCAACAGCAAGCCTTATGATATGCTCGATATCATCAATTGCATTGCCGATGCAGGAAGCTTCGACCAGTTCAAAGAAGATTATGGCAAGTCCATTCTTTGCGGTTATGGCCGCATCGACGGATGGGCCGTAGGTATCGTTGCCAACCAGCGCCTGATCGTAAAAAATAAAAAAGGCGAAATGCAGTTAGGCGGCGTAATATATAATGACAGTGCCGATAAGGCCGCCCGTTTTATCATGAACTGTAATCAAAAAAAGATACCACTCGTTTTTTTGCAGGATGTTACCGGCTTTATGGTAGGCAGCCGTAGCGAACATTCGGGTATCATAAAAGACGGCGCAAAAATGGTAAATGCTGTGGCCAATTCTGTTGTACCAAAGATCACCATCATTATAGGCAATTCTTATGGCGCAGGTAATTATGCCATGTGCGGCAAAGCCTATGATCCCCGTTTTATTTATGCATGGCCAACGGCTAAAATAGCGGTGATGGGCGGTGAACAGGCTGCAAAGACGATGCTGCAGATACAGGTAGCCACTTTAAAAAAGAAAGGGCAACTGATCACCCCCGAAGACGAACAGCGTTTATTGCAGGAATTAACACAACGTTACGATTCACAAACAACGCCTTACTATGCAGCGGCACGGTTATGGGTAGACGCCATTATAAACCCGGCGGATACACGAAAACTGATCAGCGAGGGTATTACAGTTGCTAATCACAATCCCGAGATGGCTGAGTTTAAGACGGGGGTGTTCCAGGTCTAATACAAATCAATGTCCGAAATAAAGATATTTACAGATGGCGCATCCCGTGGAAACCCCGGCCCCGGTGGCTTTGGCGTCATCCTACTTTGGAATAAGCATCGTAAAGAAATTTCAAAGGGATTCCGGCTCACCACCAATAACCGCATGGAACTGCTGGCCGTGATAACAGGACTGGAAGCCATCACTAAAAAAGAATTGCCTGTAGTTATTTACTCCGACAGCCAATACGTAGTAAGGGCCATTGAAGAAGGCTGGCTGAAAAAATGGATTGCAACTGATTTTAAAGGCGGAAAAAAAAATAAAGACCTCTGGACACATTATTATCAGCTGTCACTGAAAATGAAAGTAAAAATGATTTGGGTAAAAGGTCATGCCAACAATGCATTTAACAATCGTTGTGATGAACTGGCTACTGAAGCTGCTGATGGAAAGCAGTTGCAGGTTGATGAAGGGTATGAAGCAGGGAAGTGACAGGACAGGTAAACTTTCTAAACTCCTTCACCTATCCGTATTCCCTTAAATGATCATTACGCCTTAACCTCGCTGAACACCTTCTTCTCCATCAAATAATACCCACCAAATAATATGGCACAATAAGCCAGGTCAGTAGGTATACTCTTCCAAAGAAAAGGCAGTCCGCCAATAAGGGCATCAAAGTATCCCGAAAGGCTTTGCGGATAAGTATGGTAAATGGGATTATCAAAAACAAAGAAAGAGGAATTAGATAAAAAGAAGAACAATATGGATGCTCCTATAGAATAACCGGCCACAGAAATGATATTGATCTTTTTCATGCTGAAAGCGATCACCGTAATTAAAGCCAGGATAGCATAGCCAACCAATTGGCCCCAGCCCCAAAATCCGGGAGCAACTTTAAACAACTCAAACAGTACATCCGACAGGAACATGGCCAATATCGGCATCGCAAAAGCAAGGCGTTTGTCTTTGATGACAGCGCCGCTAAAAACAGCCATCCCTATAATAGGACTGAAATTGTATGGGTATAGCGCCAGTCTTGAAAAAGCTGCTGCCAGTATCATTAAAATTGCGATGATCAGTAAAGATCCATTTTGTTTATTCATTACAGGTTGCTTTACAACAAAAATAGGTAATAATATTTTTCAAAAATCATTTTGTAAAAGCATTTATCACCAACAGCCAATTACCGATTTATTTAACTTTGAAATATGGCATTGCATAACAAAACAGGTAAGATGGGGGAAGTGATGGCAGCAGCATACCTGGTGAAGAACGGTTATAGCATACTGCACCAGAACTGGCGGCATTCCCGTTTGGAAGTGGATATCATCACTGAAAAAGACAACATACTGCATTTTATTGAAGTAAAGACGAGGCGTTCACAAACATTCGGTTTGCCTGAAGATGCTGTTGATAAAAAGAAGGTCAGGAACATGATCGATGCTGCAGAAGAATACTTATACCAACACCCCCAATGGAAAAGAGTTCAGTTCAACGTCCTTGCGATCACGATATTAAAAGATGAACCGGTGGAGTATTTTTTTATTGAGGACGTGTATTTATAACGAAAAGCCGCTATTGGATAATTGAAATTAAGAATTTTTTCAGCTTGAAGTACCTTAGCCTATTGCAACCTTCTTTGCCAACTACCAACCTCAAACCCTCACCTCCATTGCTTCCTGCATTTTTTCGACAAGCTTATATGTTGCCGGGCACAACTCAACATTCTGCTTATGCACATGCACATAATCCACCATTTTTTTTCTTGATAAATGCGGGAAGCTTGCACAATCGGCCGGACGTATTTCGTAAATGGAACATTTATTGTCTTTTAAATTAAGGAACTGGCAGGGCTCTGTTTTATTGAGCATATCTCCCACCCTGTCTTTACGTAACCATTTTTTAGAAAAGGCGATAGGTGTTAATTCAAAATGTTTTGCAATACGCTTAATATCAATTTTTGTAAAAGTGGGCGTCATGGTCTTGCAGCAATTGGCGCAACTAAGACAGTCAATTTCTTTCCACACTTCTTTCTCCAGTGTTTTACTTAGCTTATCGAGGTTAACGGGTGGATCTTTTTTTATTTTTGAAAGAAATGCTCTAAGTGCCTTTTTATTGTGTCTTGTTTTTTGTCTGAAAGAACGAAGATTAACTGCCTGCATATGGTATATTGATAACTATTGACGAATTTTAAGCAACGAAAATAATGTATAATTGACTTAAATGAACAATCTTACTATTAAAAACCGGTAAACGCTCATGTGGGAAGCTTATAAAAAAGGATTTAAAGCATGGTTGCAATTGGAAAAGTCATTGGCCGATAATTCCGTTGCGGCCTATTTACGTGATATTGATAAGCTGACAGCCTATTTGCAGGCTGCTGAAAAAATGAAGACACCGCAGGATGTTGAATTGGCCGACCTCGAAGCATTTGTAAAATGGATCAGTGAATTGGGTATGACCGCCTCCTCACAATCAAGGATCATCTCGGGGCTCAGAAGTTTTTATCATTATTGTTTACTGGAACAGGTTGCCACGATAGATCCCACCGTTTTACTGGAAGCACCCAAACAAAAAAGAACATTGCCGGATACATTGAGTTTTGATGAGATCGAAAATATCATTGAACAGATCGACCTCAGCAAACCCGAAGGGGGCCGTAACAAAGCAATCCTTGAAACCCTTTACAGTTGCGGCCTGCGGGTGACTGAATTAGTGAACTTGCGGCTCAGCTGCCTTTACCTTGATATTGGTTTTATAAGAGTGATCGGCAAGGGCGATAAAGAAAGGCTGGTACCCATTGGCAGCGATGCCATCAAATACATCAACATTTATAAAAATGATATCCGCATACATATAAACATAAAAGCAGGGCAGGAAGATTTTTTATTTTTAAACAGGCGGGGAAGCCAGTTAACAAGGGTAATGATATTCATTATGCTGAAAGCCCTTGCAAAAAAAGCAGGCATCAAAAAAAGTATCTCCCCGCATACTTTCCGTCATTCTTTTGCAACACACCTGGTAGAAGGTGGCGCCGATCTCCGTGCTGTGCAGGAAATGTTGGGGCATGAAAGCATCACTACTACGGAAATATACACGCACCTCGACCGCGAATATTTAAGGGATACTTTGCAGCAGTTTCATCCGGCGTTTAAAAGTTAAGAGGCCAAAGGAGAAAAATATCCTTTAACCAGCAACCCCTTTATCTTCTTTTCTCATTTATCCCTCGCAAAAAACCGGTCAGTTGCTCCTGTATTGAAACTATCGTAAGGTAGCAATCATGACCGGCATAAACAACCATAACTATTGAACGACAAAACTAACTTTACTGATTAATTTACCCACCTGCATTGCATTGCTGCTG
>JANYIM010000104.1 GCA_025362055.1 Bacteroidota bacterium | reverse complement strand
GTGTACCCCTTCCGCACAAAATGGGGCTATACCAATGCTGCCTTTTTAACTGCCGGTGAAATAATTCCGGCAGTTACCGGCAAACAATGGGAAGATTATATCAAAGAAAAAATATTTGATCCGCTGGGCATGAGCAACACGCTGGCATTGAGCAAGGACCTTCCGAATGCCGCCAATAAAGCGCAACCTTATACAATGGATAAAGGAAAGATCGTGAAGATCCCTTTCTGCTATATCGATAATCTTGCACCTGCAGGCAGTATTGCATCTTCGGCAAATGACATGAGCAAGTGGGTGATGATGCAACTCGATAATGGCAAATACCAGGGCAAGGAGATTATTCCGCAGAAAGCCATTCAAAGCACCCGCTTTCCAAATTCGATCATGGGAAATGGAAGCACGCTTTATAATAAAAGCAATTTTACCTTGTATGGATTGGGGCTGGAGTTGCAGGATTACGAAGGCAGAAAGGTTGTTTCACATACCGGTGGCGTAAATGGTTTTGTAAGCAGTGTTACGCTGATTCCATCTGAAAAATTGGGTATCGTTGTCCTCACAAATACCGACCAAAACGCTTTATATGAAGCCTTGAAATGGGAGATCATGGATGCATTCCTGGGATTGCCTTACCGCAATTACAGTAAGGCTTATTTAGGCTTTACAAAAACCCAACGACTCAATGATGAGAAGGCCGATAAAAAACTAACCGACTCTGTAGCGATGAATCTTAAACCGGCATTACCGCTAAGTGCATACACGGGCAACTACTTCAATGATGTGTATGGAAAAATGAAAGTGGTATTGGAAGAAAATGAATTAAGGATGAGGTTTGAGCATCACCCGGCCATGTATGCAAAACTGGGCGCATTGGGCGGCAGCCGTTTTTATTGTGCCTTCAGCGATCCGGAATTTGGTACAGCTGTTTTTCCTTTTCATGTTGATAATGGAAAAGTAACAGGCGTTACAGTTAAGGTGGCCGACTTTGTGGAGTATACGCCGTACGAGTTTGTTAAAAAATAGTTTCACGCAAGGTCGCAAAGGTCCTTAGTGTCTTTGCGTGAAACAAAAGCAAAATCGTAGTTAAAAGAAAGTGCTGCAGCGCTCGTTCTTGATTTGTTGCCGTAATATTACGCCTTCAAATTTTATCATCCTGTTGCGTTCATCTTTAAAACTAATATTGTTACTGTGTTTTGTTAGCACAGCCATTGTGCCGCGTGCACAATTCCTCCTCAGCGGCACCGTATATGATTCTTCCAAAATAAACCTGGTAGAAGGTGTAAGGGTGGTTAGTACCGGTGGCTTATACACCGTTACGGATTCCTTGGGCAGTTATCATTTAATGGTGAATGAAAAGGATTCCATTTCATTTTTCTTTAGAAGTAAGCCCACACAAAAATTTGCTGTAAAAAATGTTACCGACCCTTCTCATTTTGACATTTCATTACGCATAACCGTTAAAGGAAAATACAGCACGCTAAAAGAAGTAGTGGTACATACCAGGTCTTACCGGCAGGATTCGCTGGAGAACAGGGAAACCTATGCCGACATTTTTGAATACAGGAAGCCGGGTATTCGCCCAAGTATGTCTGATGGTGTGGTAGGCGCTGATGTGGATGAACTCATCAATATGTTCAGGTTTAAAAGGAACAGAAGGCTGCATGCTTTCCAGGTAAGACTGGAAGCAGCCGAACAGGAAAAATATGTGAACTACCGTTTTAATAAAAACCTGGTGAGAAGGATCACACAATTACAGGGTACACAGCTAGATAGTTTTATGGTACGCTACCGGCCATCGTATGAATTTGTAAGCAGGGCGGATGAGATCAGTTTTGATCAATATGTTTTGAATTCTTCTTATCAATTTAAAATGAACCTGCTGAGGCAGGATGCAAAAAAGAATACCCCTTAATGCTTTCGTCTCTTCTTCTCTTGTAAATGTGAACTGCAATCATTAGCTTGTTACTTGTAAATATATTTTATGAGAACGAAAGCATATTGCTCATTCATCCTGTTAATTTTTTTTCAGTTTTTATGCTGCCGGCAAAGCACTGCACAGGAATTCAGTTCACTGGTAAAACAATTCATCAGCGTTAAAGCAGATACGTTTGCATTAACACATGTGAACATTGTTGACGGCACGGGCAATGTTCCAAGAACAGACCAGACACTTGTTATCATAAATGGGAGGATCATCATGCTGGGCAATTCGGCGGATGTGAACATACCTGCAAATGCAATAATAAAAGATTGTTCGGGCAAGACCCTCATCCCTGGCATGATCATGATGCACGAGCACCTATTCTATGGCGAACGGGTGGCGCCGCAATATCTGGGAATTGAAATGCCTTTTTCATTTCCAAGATTGTATTTGGCAGGTGGTGTAACAACCATGCGCACAACAGGAAGCGTGGAACCTCAAACAGATATTAATATCCGCGACCAGGTGAATGAAGGAAAAACACCGGGGCCCGATATGGATGTAACTGGTCCCTACATTGAAAGAGCGGGGATACCCATACCCGAAATATTATTCATAAAAAATACGGAAGAGGCAGCCAAAGAAGTGAAATACTGGATCGACATGGGTTGCACTTCTTTTAAAGTGTACATGGATATCACCAGGGCTGATTTGGCTGAAGTGGTTAGATTGGCCCACAAAAAAAACATAAAAGTTACGGGCCATTTGTGCTCTGTTACTTACCGGGAAGCTGCTGATCTTGGTATTGATAATTTAGAACATGGTTTTTGGGTTAGCAGTGATTTTGAAAAAAATAAAAAAGAAGACCAATGTAATAATCCTGCGCAAAGTATATCGATCAATGCCATGGATGAAAAAAGTGCCGAGATCAAAGAACTGATGGCTTATCTCATTAAAAAAAATGTAACAATCACTTCTACCCTTCCTGTATTTGAACCCTATACCGGCAGGGAAGTTTTTCCGGGGGGTGCCGAAGAAGCAATGAACACAGTGATCAGGGAAGGTATTGAAAAATCATATGCCGGCGTTGTGGGAAAAGATTCATCTGGCAGGGCCATGTTCAAAAAAGAAATGGCATGGGAAAAGCAATTTGTTGAGATGGGTGGAAGGTTAATGGCAGGCATCGACCCAACAGGGGCAGGAAGAGTGATCCCCGGTTATGCAGACAGGCATTCACTGGAATTATTAGTGGAAGCAGGATTTTCATTTTCGCAAGCTGTAAAGATCTGCAGCCTCAATGCTGCTGAATATCTTGGGCGTGATAAAGAGATCGGAACAATTGAAATTGGCAAAAAAGCAGACCTTGTATTGATCAATGGTGACCCACTTAAAGATATCAAAACAGTAAGAAATACAGAGATCGTATTTAAGAATGGGGTAGGTTTTGATTCAAAAAAATTATTCGAGTCGGTGAAAGGGAAAGTGGGATTGTATTGACCCTGTCGGCGGTTGCAAACCCCGACAGCGGTTATCATGAGAATCCTGTTTTTAGTATTTTTGAAGATAAACGTTGATTACATGGAAGAAGAACAACTCACTCTTGGCATCGGCACCCGCTTACAACACACACAACATGGCCCCGGCGTAATTGTTGGCGTGCGCTATGCCACTTATCTTATTTCGTTTATCCATCACGGTATCAAAGAAATTGATAAGACTGATACTAACCTGGACGAGATCATTCCGGAGAATGTTACCCTTGAGATAGAAACCGTTTCTGCAGTGGAAAGGTCATTATTAAAAATTTTGCGTCAATGGAGTGATGTTACAGAGATCGTTCCCATTGGCGATAAATGGCTGGGCGGCATCATGTCATTACAGGCAGCCGATAAAACACTGAAGCCAAAAGAAATCCCCATCGACGATTTCTTTCATAAAATAGTGATGCTGCGCGACCGGCTGCGGGTACTGGAACAAAACATCAACAGCAATAAAAAATTAACCGATGAAGAAAAGGTGAATATACAGCAGTACATTACGCGTTGTTACGGTTCATTGACCACATTTAATGTATTGTTTAAAAATAAAGAGCAGTGGTTTGTCGGGGATAAATCCGGGAAGGAAGATTGATCACTTGTCCTTGTGTCCAACGAGGATGCATTGGTTCTGAGCCCCCGGCTAAAAAATAAATGCTGATATGAAAAAA
>JANYIM010000200.1 GCA_025362055.1 Bacteroidota bacterium | reverse complement strand
CTGTATGTACAAACTAACCACCCTGCTTGTTTTTATTTTATTGTTAACAACAGTTACAAAGGCACAAACAGCGGCTATTTCGGGTAATGTTACCGATACCATTCAAAAAAAAGCTGTTCCAAATGCTGTTGTGGCATTACTTACCATCAAAGATTCTGTTCTCTACAAATTTACACGTACAGATGCCAATGGAAAATATTTGTTCCCGAATATTAAGCAGGGTGATTATATTTTGCTGACGACACATCCCTATTTTGCAGATATCATTCAAAATGTGGCGATACGATCTGCCGAAACGAGGCTTCCCGAAATTGCCCTCACCTCAAAAAGTAAATTATTAGAAGAAGTGATTGTGAAGAGTGGTTCACCCATCAAGATCAAGGGAGATACAACCGTTTATACAGCAGATAGCTTCAAAGTGAGGGCTGGCGCTAATGTAGAGGAACTTCTCAAGAAATTACCCGGCATCCAGGTAGACAAGGATGGCAAGATCACTGCCATGGGCGAACAGGTAAAAAAAGTATTGGTAGATGGTGAAGAATTCTTTGGGGATGATCCCGGTATCGCCACCAAGAACCTACGGGCAGATATCGTTAAGGAAGTGGAAGTATTTGATAAAAAAAGCGACCAGGCTACCTTTACCGGCATTGATGACGGTGTAAAAGACAAAACCATCAATCTTAAATTAAAGGATAATGCCAAGAAGGGTTATTTCGGGAAGGTAGAAGCAGGCACAGATCTTACAAACTATTATAATAACAGTGCAATGATCAATGCCTTTAAGGGCAAAAGAAAATTATCGGCTTATGGGATCATGAGCAACACAGGAAAAACCAATCTCGATTGGCAGGATGCACAGAATTTTGGCGGTGCAACCGACAATATGCAAGTGAGCGAAGATGGTGGAATGATGTTTTTCAGTGGCGGGAATGACGACGGGGATAATTATTACCAGGGAAGAGGTGGTATACCCAAAAACTGGAATGGAGGGTTGCATTACAGTAATAAATTCAATAATAATAAGCAGACATTGAATACCGGCTATAAATTCAGTAAGGTGAACAGTCCCAGTGGACAGACAACCTATACAAAAAATTTCATCGGTGATTCTTCCTATTCAACCAATACCGTGAGCAATGGATACTCCAATAAGTTCAGGCAAAGTTTTAACGGGAGTTTTGAAACGATGCTCGATTCTGCCAATACGCTCAAATTCACGGTCAAAGGCACTTTGGGTAATACAAAGAATTCGAACGATTACAATGCGGAGTCTTTAACAAACAAAAATGAATTCATTAATAAAAGTACCCGGCATACTTCCAGTACACAGGATAACCTTGGATTTAACGGAACCGCCTTGTGGATGCATAAATTCAAAAAGAGATCACGTACACTTTCCATCAACAGCAGCATTAACCTGAACCAGGCGAAAAGCAACAGTTATTTATATACGCTGAACAATTATTTCAAGACGGGCGTACCTCCCAGCAATGATACTACAGACCTGAACAATATAAAAGACAACAATACCCGAACCTATACTGCTACTGCGGTTTATACCGAGCCCATATCAAAAACGGTCTTCCTATCATTCAATTACACAGCCAATGTGTTGAATAATAATAATGATCGTTTAAGTTTTACAAAAGATGCCAATGGCAGTTATGGCAAGAAGATAGATTCTTTAAGCAACGTGTATCAATATGATCAGTTGACCAATAAGCCCGGCATCAATTTAAGGATCAATAAGAAAAAAACAAATATCGGTATCGGCACTTCAGTCGCATATAATAATTTTGAACAAAGAAATATCACCACCGGGATTAACCGCAGTTATAATTTTGTCAATTTTTTTCCTTCTGCTTCGTATAATGTGAAGATGACAAGGAACCGTTCCTTCCGTTTCAATTATAACGGTTCATCCAATGCGCCATCATTGGATCAGTTGCAACCTGTTACCGATAACACCGATGTGCTGAACAAATATGTTGGTAATCCCGACCTGAAGCAATCTTTCCGGCACAATGTAAGCTTAGGGTATAATTATTATAATGTACTGAAGGAAAAAAATATATGGATCAATATCTGGTCCAATTTTACCCAAAACGCTTTTGTATCGGAAAGCACGATTGATCTCGACAGTGCCAAAACAATTTACCGCACCGTAAATGCCAATGGTGTGTACAATATCAGCTTTTACAGCGGATATGGCTTTAAGTTAAAGAAAGCAGGTGTACGCATGTCTTTTGGCACCAGTATTATTCAAAGTAGGAATATAACCCTGTTGAACACAATCAAAGCCGGTTCACCATCTACCAGCCAGGCATCAGTAAATAATAATGGCAGGTATAGCCTTAATCTCAATATCAATAAGGAAAAGGAAGATAAATATGATTTTTCACTCGGGTCAAACTTCGGGATAACTAAGGCACGCAGCAGTGTGAATAGTACCGCCAATACTACATTTCGTTCGCTTAATTTAAATGCAGATGCAGATGTGACCATTTTAAAGAAATATCGTTTCCATACTGATGCCCGTTATGAAACAAAACAAAAAGACCCCAATTTCCCTGCCAATAACACCTATACTTTATGGGATGCTTTAATATCCCGGAAATTCTTTAAAGATGCGCTCGAAGCAGGGATCACAGTAGATGATATCTTAAACCAGAACAGGGGCTACGAAAGGAATTTTACAGACTATCGTTATACCGAGACTTATTACAACACTTTAAAAAGATACTGGATGATTACCCTTACCTGGAATTTTGATAAAAATCATCCAAAGCCAACCAATGATTTTTAAGCTTAGATAAATTATGAAAATGAGATCAATACTAATAACAGCCTTTACTTTCTTGTTCAGCAATTTGCAGGCGCAACAATTCATCAGCAAAGGAATGATCGAATATGAAGTAAAGGTGAACAATCACAAAGCCATGGGCGACGGCCCCTGGGCAGAAATGTTCAAGGACAAGATCCCTAAATTATCTACCAGTTATTACCAGCTTAGTTTTGATACCGATAAAAGCATTTACTTGTTTAACCGTAAAGATGAGGTAACAAAAATGCAATGGATGAACATCAATACCGAAGACAATATCTGGTATAATGATTATGCGAATGATGATTTTGTGCAGCAGAAAGTTGTGTTTGGTGAAACGTATATCCTCACCGACAGTTTGCTTAAGATAGACTGGAAGATGACCAATGAAACACGAGAGATCGCCGGGTTTAATTGCAGGAAAGCCATTGGAAAATTATTTGATAGTGTGTATGTATTCGCCTTTTATACAGATGAAATAACCGTCAGTGGCGGGCCTATGAGCCTGCATGG
>JANYIM010000187.1 GCA_025362055.1 Bacteroidota bacterium | reverse complement strand
CGAGGAAGGATAAAAAGAAGATATTTTATGCATTGTGGATAATGCAAAGTTTTTTGATCATTGAACCCTATCCAGTGTCTGGTATCGGCCTTATTTCACTTCCTGCATATCTACCAACCTTTTATAAAATCCATTTTGTGCGATCAAAGAATCGTGTGTTCCCCTTTCTACGATCTCTCCTTTTTGTAATACAATGATCTCATCGGCGTGACGGATTGTACTGAGGCGATGTGCAATTACAATTGAAGTGCGGTTGTTCATTAAATTATTGATGGCATCCTGTACCAGCCGTTCACTTTCGGTATCCAAAGATGAAGTGGCTTCATCAAGGATCAGTATGGGCGGGTTCTTTAAAACGGCCCTTGCAATAGTTACCCTTTGTCTTTCTCCGCCACTGAGTTTACTTCCCCTGTCGCCGATATTGGTGCTGTACCCCTCTTCTTTTTGAATGATGAAATTATGTGCGTTGGCCACTTTGGCGGCTTGTTCAATATCACCTGGTGTAGCATGATCCATTCCCAATGCAATATTATTTGCAATGGTATCATTGAATAAAATGGGCTCCTGTGTTACAATACTTATTAACCCCCGCAAAGAATAAAGCGAGTAATCTTTGATGTTAATTCCATCCACCAAAATTTCCCCGCTGCTGGCATCATGAAACCTGGGGACCAGATCGGCCAGTGTTGATTTACCGGCACCACTGCTGCCAACAAGTGCTACTGTTTTTCCTTTTTCTACTTTTAAATTTATATTTTTTAAGATCTCCACATCCTCATACCTAAAACCTACATTCTTAAATTCAATCGCGCTTGCAAATGTTTCAATTTTTTTACCATTAGGGTTTTCATCAACCAGCACCGGCGCTTTTAATACTTCTTCGATCCTGTCAATGGCAGCAGCACCTCTTTGCATATTGCTGAATGCAGTGGATATTGATTTGGCTGGATCAATAACGTTATAGAACAATCCCATGTAAGCAAGAAAAGTAGCTCCATCCAATGCAATTCCTTTTGATAAGACAAGGCTGCCTCCAAACCATAAGATACCGGCAAATATGGCCACGCCCATCATCTCGCTCATGGGTGAAGAAAGGTCGCGACGAAAACCTATTTGATTCCTCGCCTGCATCCAGTCTGTACTGATGCCCAGGAATTTCTTGCGCAGCATGCCTTCTACATTAAATGCTTTTATCACCCGTAAACCACCCAGCGTTTCTTCAATGACGGAAACCGTTTCACTGCTCTTCACTGCAAGTTTGCCAGACTGCCTTCTTAATGAACGGCTGATCCTTCCTATTACAAAACCCATCACGGGGATGCATAATAAAATTACAATGGTGAGTTTGGGACTGATGTAGAACAATACAGAAAGATTAATGAGAATGGTCAGCGGGTCTCTTACCCATCCTTCCAAAGTGCCTACCACCGAACCTTCTATCTCACTTACGTCATTTACGATACGGCTCATCAGGTCTCCTTTGCGTTGCTCTGTAAAATAACCAATGGGCAGTTCCAGTATCTTATTATATAGATCAACCCTGAAACGGGTGATGATCCCGTTCTTGATAGGCCCCATAGCCCTGTACGATAAATAGAGAAAGAGATTCTTTAATGCAATGGAAATAATGATCAGGATACAGATCATACCCAGTGCATGAAGCGGGTCATTGGTATTGATAAGGTGACTTAATTGTTCTTTTATCCAGTGCACAAATCCCACATCAGGTTTTTTGGCAACATCCGGTATCGCATCCTGCTTAAAGATCAGGCTCATAAAAGGTGCCAGCATACCAATAGAAACAATGGAAAACAGAATGGAAAGGAAAATGTTGAGGAAGTACCATGCGATGGAACTTTTGTATTGCTTCAGGTAAGAGAAAACCCTTGAATATTTTTTCATCAGTAATAAATCGGTGTAGAAACGGCAAAGTAACTAATTTTACAGCGATTAAAGCGTAAACATAATGTTAGAAGGCAAAAGGCAGAAACAGGTGGCAGGATTGCTCAATAAAGAACTCAGCGACATCTTTCAGCGCCTGGGCCTGTCCATGATAGATGGTGGCATGGTGTCCATATCGGGAGTAAAAATAACCCCCGACCTCTATGAGGCAAAAATTTACCTTAGTTTCTTTAAAATTGATGATCCCTTCGCACTGCTGAAAAAGATCGAAGAGCGTAGTTGGGAAATAAAAAAAGAGCTCACGGCAAGGGTTCGCCACCAGTTACGGAGTATGCCTGTGCTTAACTTTTATATTGATGATACATTGGATTATGTAGATAAGATCGATAAATTATTCAAAGACATCAAGAAAGAGGATAGCGATAATGAACAATAGGCAATGGGCAAATGCCTATTGCTTATTGCCTATTGCCTGTTAACTCATTACCTTTTAATTATCTAGCCTTGTACCTCACATTTGCCTGGCGATACTTTAAAGCAAAAAAAAGTGCCAATGCCATCAACATCATTGCATGGGTAACCGTTAGTGTCATTGCTTTTGCTACCTGCTGCCAGATCCTGGTGCTTAGCGTTTTTAATGGTTTTGAAGACCTGGTGAAATCACTCTACTCTTCTTTTTACTCCGATATGAAAGTGCTTCCTGCGAGAGGAAAAACATTTACACTCACTGCAGAACAAATTGCTGCATTAAAGCATGATCCGGCAGTAGAAAACATTTCACTGATCGCCGAAGAAAAAGCCCTGCTGAAGAATTATGATGCCCAAACTGTCGTTTACCTGAAAGGCGTAGACGATAATTATCCCAGGGTAAGTGGCGTAGCTTCAAAGACAAACAGGGGAGTTTATAATACCGGTACCGCCAATGATCCCCGGCTTATTGTTGGTGCGGGCATACAAAATGCCGTGGCAATGAATGTAGACCCCGCCATTCCTTCGGGCGAATTAACGGTGATATTGCCAAAAAGGAACAGCAGCAATAATGACCCGCTTCAATCCATCAGCGAAGGAAATGTAAAAGCTGCAGGCGTTTTTTCTATTCAACAGGAATTTGACGAAAAGTATGCTATCACCAATATTGGTTTTGTAAAACAGCAAATGGGCTTTGCCCCGGATGAATACAGCGCCATTGAAATAAAGTTAAAAGAAAAAGAGGATCCCCCCGTTGCTAAAGACAAGGTTCAAAAACTATTAGGCAGCAACTACATCATCCAAACAAAGTACGAACAAAATACCAGCCTCTATAATACCATGAAATTAGAGAAATGGGCTATCTACGGTGTTTTGACGCTGATATTGATCATCGCTGCTTTTAATATGGTAAGTGCTTTGACAATGTTGGTACTCGAAAAAAGAAAAGATATCAGTGTGCTGCAAAGTATGGGTACCAGTAAGGGCAGTATCCTGAAAATATTTTTAAGTGAAGGCTTGTTATTGGCAGGCATTGGCGCCGCTGTGGGTATCTTACTGGCTGCATTGATCTGCCTATTGCAGATAAAATTTAAATTAATAAAATTAGAAGGCGGTTCTTTCCTGATAGATTATTTCCCTGTGAAATTAATTGTTACTGATTTTCTGTTGGTTGCTACAACCGTCATTGCTATAGCATTTGTTGCAGCGTGGTTTCCGGCAAGGAAAGCGAGCAGGCAGGGGTTTGAGTTGAGGTGAGGCCATTAATAATCTCCCAAAGTCTCCGGTAATTGCGCCAATGCTTTTTGCAGTTGCTCATCATTAGGTGCTATGCCATGCCATTCATGATGGCCTTCCATAAAATCAACACCTTTGCCCATTACTGTTTTCATCAGTATGACAATGGGTTTACCCTTGCCAACAAAAGTTTTTGCATTATTCAAACCCGCCACTACGGAATCCATATCATTGCCTTCCATTTCCAATACCTGCCAGTTAAATGCTTCAAATTTTGCCCTTAAACTATCAAGGCCCATTACTTCTTTTGTAGTACCATCAATTTGCTGGCCATTCCAATCGATCGTTGAAATAAGGTTATCTACTTTTTTATGTGCTGCAAACATGATCGCCTCCCAATTCTGTCCTTCATCTAATTCACCGTCGCCATG
Organism: Bacteroidota bacterium; assembly: GCA_025362055.1. GTDB lineage: Bacteria > Bacteroidota > Bacteroidia > Chitinophagales > Chitinophagaceae > Ferruginibacter. Next base: position 15,747 of record JANYIM010000187.1, on the reverse strand, counting down.
TAAAGAATAAACAATATTGCTGTCCTTATTTAATTTTTTGGCCAATGCTGCACCAATGGCAACACTCATGCCTTGTCCCAATGAACCACTTGCAACACGTATGCCTGGCAGGTGTTCATGCGTGGTAGGATGACCCTGGAGACGGCTATCGATCTTTCTGAAAGTACTTAATTCCTGCACGGGAAAATAACCGCTACGTGCCAGGGAACTATAGAATACCGGGGAAATATGGCCATTGCTTAAAAAGAACAGGTCTTCCCCGGTACCATCCATATTAAAACCCGGGTTACGTTTCATCACATCAAAATACAATGCTGTAAAGAATTCTGTACACCCTAAAGAACCTCCGGGATGGCCACTTTGAACAGCGTGCACCATACGTACAATGTCCCTGCGGATCTGTGTGGCAATATCTTTTAAGTTACTCATATTAAGATTTTAATTTATTAAAGTCAAAGCCTTGAATTTTGTTTATAATTCATAGCTTATGGTTCATAATTCATAGTAAAACAGTTCAAAACAATGATCTCTACCATGAATCATAGGCTATGAACCGTTCTGATCGTGCAAACCTACTTTAAATCACCTGACACACAAACTAAAATAGCAGGCCTGTACCTGATAGTTAATAATAAGTTCATAATTTTGACGTTATTTATACTATAATTTCAGTATAAAGCCAGTTTTCTTAATTAACTATCTTTAAAAAATAAAACTCAGGCAACTCTTTCATTAAAAGATATGTCTAAACAAAGTGTGATTCCGGTTTTTATCCTGAAACATATTCAATACTTTTGCAGTATAACGACAGCTGACTTAATTTCTCAGAATGGAGTACATCTTACTTAGTGCGGCATTGGCTTTCCTGATCACTTTTTTTGCGATCCCTGTTATCATACAGGTTGCAAAAGACAAAAAGTTGTTTGACGAGCCGGATGAACGAAAAGTTCACAAGAATGTAATCCCCACTTTAGGAGGTTTGGGCATATTTGCAGGTTTTATCATTGCCACCTTAATGGGAGTCCCTTCTGGTATCACTTCAGAGCTTCAATATTTTGCCGCGGCAGCCACTGTCATATTTTTCCTTGGCATAAAAGACGATATCCTTGTTCTATCTGCCAGTAAAAAATTCATTGGCCAACTGATCGCTGCCGGTATTATCATAAAATTCGGCGGTGTACAAATCACCAACATGCATGGTTTTTTGGGTGTAAATGAGATCCCGCATATTGCCAGTATCGTGTTGTCTATTTTCACCATCATTGTAATCACCAATTCATTTAATTTAATAGATGGTGTTGACGGACTTGCCGGAAGCCTTGGGCTATTAACCACACTGGTATTTGGTGTTTACTTTTTTTATGCCGGGCAGCTAACCTATGCTGTGATGGCTTTTTCCCTGGCAGGCAGTACCATTGGTTTCCTGATCTATAATTTTTCACCCGCAAAAATATTCATGGGAGATACGGGCTCGTTATTGTTGGGATTGATCAATTCCATCCTCGTAATAAAGTTCATCAATGTTGCCGGAAACCCTGCATCCAACTTCCCGGTTGAAGCCGCACCTGCAATTGGTTTTTCAATACTAATGATCCCGTTGTTTGATACTTTACGCGTATTTAGCCTGCGTATATTAGACAGGCGTTCACCATTTAGCCCCGACAGAACACACGTTCATCATTTCTTACTTGACCTTGGCTTAAACCACCGCATGGTAACTTTTACTTGTGTTGCAGCTAATATTGCATTCATTGTTTTAGCCTGGTTCCTGCGCCATATGGGCACCACCACCGTATTAAGCATCCTGTTATTATCTGCCTTTGTTTTTATAGGTGTGATCTATTTCAGCCGCCCTAAAAATAAGCGCACGGTAAATGAAACGATCACAAATGCCGGCATCATTAAATCGCACAAAATTCTCAGTCTTGCCTCAGAAGCGCTGGAAGCTGAATAAGAAGTAGCTTTCAAGCCACAAGCTTCAAGGGAGAAGCAGGCAAATCCAAACGAACTTTTAAAAGTGTAAACCCCGCCAACTATTATGTTTGCCCCTTTGTAGCTTAGGCTTCCCTAAATCTTAACAAGCACCGCAAGTAACCGTTCTTTTTTATAGCTTTGCGCCAATCAATAACAGTAAGTATGTCAGACGAAATAAATAAAATACTCAGTGATACGGAATCATCAATGAATAAAGCACTTAACCACCTGGAAGCAGAGTTGGTTAAAATACGTGCGGGTAAGGCCAATCCAAGTATGCTGGACGGTATCATGGCCGATTATTATGGCAATCCAACCCTTATCAACCAGATCGCGAATATTTCGGTACTGGATGCACGCACTATTTCAGTGCAGCCCTGGGAAAAAAATATGTTACAAGCCATTGAGCGGGCAATCACAATGGCCAATATCGGCATCAACCCGCAAAATGACGGGAATGTAATTCGATTGTTCCTGCCTCCATTGACCGAAGAGCGAAGAAAAGAATTGGTTAAACGCTGCAATACGGAAGGCGAACATGCAAAAGTAGCCGTGCGTAATATACGCCGTGATGCGATCGAAGGAATTAAAAAATTACAGAAAGACGGCCTCAGCGAAGACATCTGCAAGGATGGTGAAAAAGAAGTGCAGGATATCACCGATAAGTATACCGGTGTTGTAGAAAAACATTTATCTGCTAAAGAAAAAGAGATCATGGCGGTATAATCAATCCATAGATGATAACTAAATAGTAGATAGCCCGGCATGCACCTAACTATTTACTATGGACTATCAATGAAACTCCCAATTATTTAAAACATGCACTCCGTAAGGGAAACCTGGTTTTTATTACTCTCTGTTCCTTTTTATACCATATTGATCGGGACAGAGATCCTGTTAAGTAACTGGCAGCATAAAAATTTCTATTCATTAAAAGATACGCTTCAAAACATTTATCTCACGCTCATTAATGCAGGCCTGGATCTGCTACTACGATGGGCTTTTTATGTGAGTGTACTTGCGTGGGCGGGACAGCATCATTTTTTTAGAATTGAAAATGTGTACCTGTACTGGTTCGCATTATTCATCCTCGAAGACCTTACTTTTTATATCGAGCATCGGATAGATCATTACTGCCGCATCTTCTGGGCGGTGCATGTAACACACCACTCTTCCGAAGAGTTTAACCTTTCAACGGGTTTTCGTTCTTCGGTATTTCAACCTGTTTATCGTTTCATCTATTTTATTCCGTTGGCGCTGGTAGGTTTTGATCCGCTGGATATTGTTTTCATGTATTCCATCACCCAAACCTATGGCATACTTGTTCACACAAAATACATTCATAAAATGCCCCGTTGGTTTGAAACTGTATTTGTAAGTCCCAGTCATCACCGGGTACACCATGCCAGCAATGTCATTTATTTAGACAAGAACATGGGCATGTGCCTGATCATCTGGGATAAATTATTTGGCAGTTTCCAGGAAGAAGTGAAAGAAGAACCAATAAAGTATGGTCTTACCAAACCATTGCACAATGCAGGCCATCCACTTAAAATAATTTTTCATGAATGGCAGAGTATCGGGAAGGACATCAGGAAGAAAGTTCCGCTTGGTACCCGGTTAAAGTATCTTTTTATGCCCCCAGGATGGAGCCATGATGGCAGCACCAAAACGGCAAAGGAGATGAGAGAAGAAAGTCAAAAGTTAAAAGTCAAAACCCATAACTAAGCGAACAGTTAGTTTTTGGTTTTGTCTTTTCCGGTCAGCCTGACAGGTTTTTAAATTTGGCTCAATATTCGTTACCAGCATTAAAACTGCATTTATGTTTGAATCTGCAATTGAGAAGGCTCTCCAATTCACCCGTCCCCTGCATACCATTTCCAGAACATACGGAGGCCTGGTAATGCCCGGAACCGCTACTTTCTTTTTTGTAAATGACAGCGGTGTTGCGATCACCTGTAAGCACGTGCTTAACCTGATACCCGCTGCCGATACGATCAATCAAACCTTTGCAAAATTCAAAGCAGAAAGAGATAAGTTACCCAGGGATGGCAAGTACAAGCATAATATACGGGGCCTGGAAATGAAATACAAGTACTTACCTGAAACAACCGTACAGTTAAAAAATAATTTTTTGAATTGTTTTGACAAGATCGACCAGATCGTTTGCCATGCTCATCCAACATTAGATCTTGCGATACTGGAGTTTAAAGGATTCAACAAGATATTTTATAATTCCCACGCCAGTTTTATAAAAGATAGCAGTACCATCAAACAGGGAAAATATTTGTGCAGGATCGGTTATCCGTTTCCCGAGTTCAATAATTTCAGGCATAATCCCGACATCGATGATATTGAATGGACCAATACAGGAAATCCCAACTCACCCTCCTTCCCGATCGACGGCATTGTAACAAGGTTTGTTGCTGATCCAAATTTAAATGCAGTGACAGGGATAGAAATGAGCACGGCGGGTTTAAGGGGACAAAGCGGTGGGCCACTTTTTGATACAGAAGGGAAAGTATATGGGATGCAGTTTGCAACCAATCACCTGCACCTTGGTTTCGACATGAAGGACAAAGAGATCATACAGGATGGGAAAAAGACCAAGGTTTCAAATTATCCCTTCCTGCACACGGGTATTTGTGTGCACGTAGATAAGATCAAGGAGTTTTTAACAGAGCATAAGATCAGTTATACTGAAGCAGGATAAATTGTTTTATTGTTTGAGCGTAAGATCATTGAAGAACCCTCAAGTTTAGAGGTTGCATAACAATTTAGCAATTACTCTACTGTTCTTCTATTAGCCACATATACACCTGCAAGTATAAGCAATAAACAGCCAAACTGTTTCCATCCCACTTCCTCTCCATATAATATCCCCCAGCAATTGGCTACTACCGGTATACCATAGGTGACCATGGAAGAAAAAACCGCACCGGCCCTTTTTATCAATACATAAAACATAATGGAAGCGATGGCAGTACCGAATACACCTAATAAGGCAGCGTGGCCTGTAGAATATAAGATGCCGGTATCAGTTAAAGGAAGTTTAAAGTAACCTGTCAAAACAAGAACGATCAAAGCCGGAATGGCATTCAATGTAAGTGCCAGTGCTGCTATTTTTACCGGACCAACTTCATGCAGGTTTTTGTGTACCATATTTACATTAATACCGTAACATATGGTTGCGAGTACAATGAATGAAACATAGAGCAGGTTCTGGCTTTCACCCATTTTGCCCTTGCTCAATAACAAGAGGATGCTTCCCGTAAATGCAATACTGATCCCCAGTACCTTATTGGTAGATGTTTTGCTCCTGAAAAACAAGGCCCCGATGATGATGACAAAAATGGGGGTAAGTGAGTTGAGCGTACCTGCCAGTGCGCTATCTATCCCTTCTTCAGCAACACAAAATAAATAAGCCGGTAACAAACTGCCCAATACGCCCGACAGGAAAATGATAAGCAGCTTATTTTTTTCGATCTCCCTGAAATATCTGATTGCCCAAGGCAGCAGAGCAATGCCGGCAAAAAGTATTCGTAAAGAAGCAACCTGGTAAGCGGTTAAATGCAACAGCCCTTCTTTCATCATTATAAAGCTGCTGCCCCAGATAAAAGAAAGGATGATGAAGATGAACCAGTTTAAGAAGCCTTTTTTCAAAATAATTTAAAATTGCCGCAAAGGTGAAGTATTTAAAGCAAAGAATAATACCATTACTGTAAAAGTTTAAACAAGGCGGAATAAACCTGCTTATAATTTTGTGAATAGTTGAAATAAACTTTACTTTTAAATATAATAACCGCTGTACTGTAGGGCCAAAACAATTATTCACTAAAAAAATTTACAATTATGGGATTTATGAAAGAATTCAAGGAGTTTGCCATGAAGGGCAGCCTTGTTGATATTGCCGTTGCATTTGTAATGGGTGCTGCATTTGGAAAAGTGATCACTGCATTTACGGAAGGAATTGTTTCACCATTGATAGGCATGCTGGGAGGGGCCGACCTGTCGAAGAAAATGTACGTGTTAAAAGAGGCCGTAACCGATGCCACCGGAAAAGTGATCACCGAAGCTGTGGCGATCAAATGGGGTGATTTTGTTACTACCGTTATCAACTTCATCATCGTTGCTTTTGTTATGTTCCTGGTCATCAAAGCCATTAACAGCATGAAAAAGAAACAGGCGGAAGCTCCGGCCGGCCCTTCTTCAACAGATGCACTGCTGATGGAGATAAGAGATAGTTTGAAGAAATAGATCTTGTATAAATTGTTAAAAGCATTGTTCGTTACAGTAATGAACAATGCTTTTTTATTTAATTTTGCCGGATGAAAAAACAATTAGCTGCTATAATGGCAACAATTATAATTGCAGTTCACAGCTTTGCGCAGGATGCCACGGTAAAAGAGTTTCAAACACTTGCATTTAAAGAACTGAAGCCACTTGAAAAAGACGGCTGGAAAAAAAACGGGCACATTCATTCTCACCCTAAACCAGGGTGCATTGAGAAACTGGATTGCAGGAGGCGAGACAAATACCTTGGGCATAACCAGTATCCTGAATTATAATATCAACCACAAAAAGGGAAAATGTACCTGGAATAATTATTTCGACCTGGCCTTTGGTTTTCAAAATGCAAGTAGTTTTGGCGGCTTCAGGAAAACGGATGACAGGATCGATATCACCAGTAAATATGGTTACCAGTTCTCCAAACAATGGTATACGGCCTTCCTTGCAAATTTCAATACACAGGCCTTAGCAGGATATGCGTATACAGATTCTGGTAAAACCAAGATATCCAACCTGCTCACCCCCGGTAAAATTTTGTTATCCGCGGGTATCGATTTCAGGCCGGATACTCACTTTTCGTTATTTGCGTCTCCGCTAACCACCCGTTGGATATTAAAAAATGATAAAGATTTTTTTCCATTGATAAGTTTGGTGTAACAGTCAATTCCAGGTCATATAATGAGTTAGGTGCCTTTGCTACGGCCAAGTATACCAGGGCGTTTAAACCATGGGCTGCGTATACCGGAAGGCTTGACCTGTTCAGCAACTATAAAAGACAGCCGCAGAATGTAGATGTGTTTTTTACCAATCTGCTAAGCATGAAATTCAATAAATGGTTAGGCACCACCGTCAGTTTGGATATGATCTATGACGATGATGTATTAAAAAATACTCAAATGAAGGAAATCCTTGGCCTGGGACTTACGGTAAAACTTTAGGTATACTGGACAATTGAGGCCGATAGCGGATTTTGTCCACATTAGGCAATTGCAGCTACTGGTAATCAAAATTTTCTTAACTAATTGATACATTTGCATCCCGCCACGGCAGGACATTTTTTTCAATACAATACTATTTAAAGTGAATACAGCTACCTACCAGATCAAACTGGATCAATTTGAGGGCCCCTTTGACCTGTTACTGTTTTTTATAGAAAGAGACGAGTTGGATATTTATAATATTCCCATTACAAAGATCACCAATGATTTTCTTGACTTCATTCATAGTACAGAAAAGCTCAACATTGAATTAAGCAGCGAGTTCATTTTATTTATCAGTACCCTGATGCGCATCAAGGCAAAAATGCTGTTACCAAGAAAAGAACTGGATGCAGAGGGTAACGAGATAGACCCCCGCCAGGAACTGATCAATAAGATCCTTGAGTATAAAAGATTCAAAGAAGCCGCCACTAAAATGGCGGAGATGGAAGCGATGCGTATGTTGGTCGTAAAGAGGGGTAACCTGCAGAAAGAAATATCCCAGATCGGTGAAGATGCAGGTGAAGGAACAGAGATTCAGACTGTAACACTCTTCAAACTGATGAAGGCTTTTGAAAGAGTGGCGCAGAAATTACACGAACGCAATAATAAACCTGTACATACTGTTGTAAGATATAATTATACCATGGAGGGCAGCCGTAAGTATATGCTCGATATCTGTTGTACCGAAAAAACACTTCCCTTTGAAAATTTATTTGATATATGTGAGAACCGCATACATGCCATCTTCTTATTTCTTTCTTTACTGGAACTGGTGCAACAGCATTATATGACCTTACTCACCGGGGAAGGCCGCAATAATTTCATCATTGAATGGAATGAAAACAGGCAGGAAGAAATACCCGGCTTGTTCCCGGGTGAAGAAACCCCAACCTTGAACTAATTTTTACCCCGTTGAACGGGGTCTTTTTTTGCTATTTTGTCAGTCTGACAGAGTGGTATCATTTTTGATGTTTAAACATTGAATTTAAAATAGCTAAATTATGAAGACATTATTATTTAAGGCTGCCGACAGGGGCTCTGCAGATTATGGTTGGTTAAAACCAAATTATTATTTCAGTTTTGGAGAATATCGCAATCCCGAAAAAGTGCATTTTGGTCTGCTGAGGGTATTGAATGATGATTTTATTGCGGGCGGAGGTAAATTTCCTACCCACCCGCATGACAATATGGAGATCGTAACCATTCCATTCACCGGTGCCATACAACACAAGGATAGCACGGGCGGCCAGGGTGTGATAAAAGCCGGTGATGTGCAGATCATGAATGCAGGTACCGGAGTTCAACATTCGGAAGCCAATGCATCTGCAACAGAACCCGTAACCCTGTTTCAAATATGGGTGTTCCCAAAAGAAAGGAATATTACTCCGCGGTACGACCAAAAAAATTATGATATCAATGACCGTATCAATAAATGGCAGGTGGTGGTTTCTCCCAATGAAGCAGATAAGGCTTTATGGATAAACCAGGATGCCCGTTTTGCTTTAACCAAATTAGAAGCAGGTAAAACGATCGATCATACAAATGCATTTAAAGGAAACGGTGTGTTTTTAGTTGTAATAAATGGCTCCGCAAAAGTAAACGATCAGCAATTGAACAAAAGAGATGCGCTGGGAATTTCCGACACAGATAATTTTACCATAGAAACAACTGAGGGTGCAGAGTTACTGGCGATTGAAGTGCCGATGCATTAATGCTGTGATCGCTGACGGTACCAGCCAGTGACAATCAGGAATGCCCCGCTTACTTTAATAATAAATCCACAAGAGAATTGGCTGGGTGGAATTATCAATGTGTTTTTTCAACCCGGTTAAAAAATCCGGCGCAACCGTTGGGCATCCCCAGCTTTCACAAATAGAAAGCGGCGCAACTTCTTCATTGGGTACACAGGGATGTGCATGCAACACAACGAACCGCTCAAAAGCTTTATTGTTGGTCTCATCAAGTCCGTATAGTTTATAGGCCAGGCCAAACTTTCCATTGTAGGGTTTCCCGATCTTATATTTCCCCAATGAGGTACAATTACTGTTGGGTGTATTCGAAAAATCAAGTCCTGCCTCACCTTTATCTGAGCCGCTGCCATGTGCAACAAGGCCAGCCATTTCTATGGAATCTTTTTGCAGGTTGTACACAAAGAATCTCGACCTTCCCGAAGCGATCCGCATATCTACCAAAAAACAACGGGTAGTATTGTAATGATACTCCTTCACAAAATCTGCCGCTACTGCTGCTTTTTGCTTTAATCTTAGTATGGTTGTGGAACGATCATCTCCTTTTTTAAAGGGGAAGGAATTATTGGAAGGATGTGATTTGAATTTGGGCTTATACCAGAAAAAATAAGCAAGCGCTGATGTAGCAACGATCATTAGCAGGGCGGATAAAGAAAGTTTTGCAAATAATTTCATGGCATCGTGTTTGGCTTAGATGCCTAACGGTAATATTTCCACAAAAATTTTCTGGGGGCTGTTAAATAAAATAAAAAACCGGTCATTTAAACCGGTAGTGGAAGTCAATATAAAAGATCCATTATTTTACAATGTCAACCTTAACATTTGCCATTGCCCTGAGGGTTTTTGCTATCGCATTGGCATCAATGGCTATCTCTTCGTATAATTGTTTTGGGCTGCCATGTTCTACCAACCTGTCTGGTATTCCCATGATCTTAACCTCGGCTTTATAGCCGTGTTCGTTCATGAATTCCAATACAGCACTGCCAAACCCGCCAACCACCGTTCCGTCTTCAATAGTAATTATTTTATTGTATTTGTCAAAAACCTCGTGCAACAGCTCTTCATCAATGGGCTTTACAAAACGCATATCATAATGTGCGGGGTTGACTCCATCTGCTTTGACATCCCTTATCGCCGTAGCTGCAAAATTGCCGGGATGTCCGAAAGAAAGGATCGCAATATCTTTTCCATCCTTTACTTTTCTGCCAGTACCGATCTTAATTTCCTTCATCTCTGTTTTCCATTCCGGCATCACGCCTTCTCCCCTGGGGTAACGTATCACAAACGGGTTCTTTGTTGAATCTAACTGTGCGGTGTACATGAGGTTTCTCAATTCCCTTTCATTCATCGGCGCACTTATGATCATATTGGGGATGCAACGCATATAAGCTATATCATAGCAACCATGGTGTGTAGGGCCATCTTCTCCAACCAATCCTGCCCTGTCCAAACAAAATATCACGGGTAATTTTTGTATCGCCACATCGTGTACCACCATATCATAGGCCCTTTGCATGAATGAGGAATAAATGTTACAGAATACCTTCATGCCCTGTGTTGCCATTCCTGCACTGAGTGTAACTGCATGTTGCTCGCAAATGCCCACATCAAATGCACGGTCCGGCATTTTTTCCATCATGTATTTTAAAGAAGACCCGCTTGGCATGGCAGGCGTAATACCAAATATCTTTTTATTCTTTTCCGCGAGTTCAATGATCGTGTGTCCAAACACATCCTGGTACTTAGGGGCCTGGGGCAGATCAAACTTTTTCTTTTGTATCTCTCCGGTCACTTTATCAAATAATCCCGGTGCATGCCATTTGGTTTGATCTTTTTCTGCCAGTTCATAGCCCTTGCCTTTTACCGTTTTAATATGCAGCAGTTTGGGCCCCGGAATATCTTTCAGGTCTTTCAATGTATCCACGAGCTTGGTGATATTATGTCCGTCAATAGGGCCAAAATAACGCAATTGCAATGCTTCAAATAAATTACTGCTTTGGCTCACCATGCCTTTCAAACTCGCTTCGAATTTTGAAGCCATGGATCTGCTAAAAGTTTTTCCTACGGGTAATTTTCCTAATATCTTCCAGAAATCATCTCTTATCTTATTATAAGTTTGGGAGGTAGTGATATCAGTTAAATATTCTTTCAATGCACCTACATTGGGATCAATGCTCATGCAATTATCATTAAGAATGATGAGCACATTGCTCTTTTCAATTCCTGCATGATTCATCGCTTCAAAAGAAAGCCCGGCTGTCATGGCACCATCACCGATAATGGCAACGTGCTGCCTGTCTTTTTCTCCTTTATAATGAGAAGCCATGGCCATACCCAATGCTGCAGAAATGGAAGTGGAAGAATGCCCCACGCCAAAAGTATCGTACTCACTTTCGCTGCGTTTGGGAAAACCGCTTAGGCCTTTGTATTTTCTGTTAGTTGGAAAAATGTCTCTTCTGCCGGTAAGAATTTTATGCCCGTATGCCTGGTGGCCCACATCCCATACCAATTGATCGTAAGGTGTATTAAAAATATAATGCAATGCCACGGTAAGTTCTACTACACCCAAACTAGCGCCAAAGTGCCCGCCATGAACACTCACCACATCAATGATGTATTGGCGCAATTCATCACAAACCTGGTGTAATTGTCTCCTGCTTAATTTTTTGAGGTCAGCAGGGCTATCAATATGTTGTAGTAAAGTGCCGGCTTTTATTTCCATACAGGAAATTGGTTTAATTCATTTCACTGCAAAGTTACAGCTTTTAGCCACTATGGGCCTGCATATTAAACAAATTTTAACGGGGAAGGTTTGATGGCTCAGGCCAGGTATTTCATCATTTGAAGGAGCAGGTCGGGGTTCGGGCAATTTGCAAGGTATTTTTCTCTTTGAGATAAAGTGCAAACACCGGGGTAATCTCCTTTTTGTATCCGCATGTCTTCGATGATCTGCATGTGCAGGTGTGGCGGCCAATCACCATTTTCATTGGCTTCTCCAAAATGCCCGATCACTTCACCGCGACTGATATATTTTCCTTCTTTTAAGGGAAGCAGGTCCTTTAAACTTAGATGCCCGTAGAGCGTACAAAAAACGCGTGTATCCAGTTGGTGTTGCAGAATGATCGTAGCTCCATAATCACCAAAATTTTTATTGACAGCAAAGCTATGTACCGTACCTCCCAGTGGCGCATATACGCTGGTACCGGCAGCTCCCCAGATATCCATTCCAAGGTGAACGGTTCTTGGTTCTGTGCCTGCGAACAGTTCACTTCTGCGATATAATGTGCGGTTCTCATTATAGCCCCCAATACCATATTTGGAACCCGTACTTTCTAATTTGTGAGCGATGTAAGCAGCAAATTTTTCGGTATCAGCAATAGCAGCATCTTCTAATTCTTCGTTAGACTCCGTAAAATCGAAACGAAATAATTTATCTGTTGCGGGCTTGAAGGCAACTACATTTTGAAATTCTGACTGGTGTTTTTGTAATATCTGCGCTAGTTCATGCATATGGGGCCCGGCTTTTCGGGGGTTTAAAGTTATGACAGTTTGAGGGCTTTTGTGCAATTATTAAAGCCCCTCTCCATCTCTCCCCGGGAGGGGAAAAAGAGAAGATGGGCACCAAGACCAGCATTTACCTTTAGACAACTACATTGATCATTTTATTCTTTACGTAAATGATCTTCTTAGACGCTTTCCCTTCCAGCCATTTTTGCACGATATCGTTTTGAAGCACGATTTCTTCCACCTGTTTTTGATCAAGGTCTAATGCAAGAGAGATATTGGTCCTTAATTTTCCATTTATTGAAACAGGGTATTCTTTGCTTGTTTCAACAAGATATTTTGCATCAAATACGGGAAATGATGCATCCAGTATAGATATTTTGTTATCCAGCTGATCCCACAGTTCTGCTGCAATATGCGGTGCATAAGGGGTAAGCAGTATCAATAGTTTTTCCAGCACTTCTTTTTTATTGCATTTCAGGTCAGCTAGGTCATTCACGCAGATCATGAAAGTGCTAACCGCTGTATTGAAACTAAAACGTTCCGTATCTTCTTCAATTTTTTTAATGGTACGGTGCAGTACTTTTAATTCTACATCATTGGCTTTGTCGTTATTCCAAACCTTGCCCTTTATATCATCAAAAAATAAACGCCATAATTTTTTTAAGAAGCGGTGCACCCCTTCAATGCCTTTGGTATCCCATGGTTTGCTGGCTTCTACAGGGCCAAGGAACATTTCGTACATGCGAAAGGTATCGGCACCGTATTTATTGCAGAGATCATCCGGATTAACAGTATTGTATTTGGATTTGGACATTTTTTCAACTTCAACTCCACATATATATTTGCCGTCCTCTAAAATAAATTCAGCATCAGCAAATTCTCCGTTTTTCCATTTCTTAAACTCATCTATATTTAATTCTACCCCATCAACCATATTTACATCAACATGTAGTTTTGAAATAACTGCAATATCTAATTCATCAGTTACTTTACCCGAATCTTCAATTTTAAGTTCAGGATTATTTTTTGAAATAATTTGAACAGATGATTGATCAGTTCCTATATTTTTTTGTGCAAGCCAGTCCTTTATGAAATCAGTTTCATTAAGTTTATTAAAAGATATGAATAAGTGCGCCTTTGTTTTCTGAGTTTCATTTTCTAAATGATGTGTAACCCTATACACAAACCTGCTACTCCCCTGTATCATCCCCTGGTTCACCAACTTCCTATACGGTTCATCGAAGCCTATCAAATTAAGATCGTACAAAACCTTTGTCCACATACGGCTGTACAATAAATGCCCAACTGCATGTTCGGTGCCGCCAATGTACAGGTCTACCTGGTTCCAGTAATCACTGAGTTTTCTATCACAAAAAGTTGCATCATTATGAGGATCCATGTATCTTAAAAAATACCAGGAGGAGCCTGCATAGCCGGGCATGGTGGATGTTTCACGCCTTCCTCCAGTTAAAGCTGGAGGCAATTCAGTGGGCTTTGCCCACTCAGGAATATTTGCCAGCGGGCCCTGCGCATCAGGGCCGGGTTTGTACGTGTCGACATGCGGCAATACCAGGGGCAGTTCTTTTTCGTCTAAAGGATAGGCTATTTCGTCTTTCCAAACAATGGGTATCGGTTCTCCCCAATAACGCTGGCGGCTAAATGCAGCGTCACGCATCCTGTAATTCACTTTACGTATACCAATGCCCATCGTTTCTATCTTATTGATCACCACATCAACGGCATCCTTCATCACCATGCCATTAATGAAATCACTATTTTCTAATATGGCATCTTTTGTAGCATTCGCTTCTTCACCACTGTAATGACTACCAATGATGTTGGTAATCGGGATATTAAAATGCTGTGCAAATTTATGATCGCGTTCATCACCGCAGGGCACGGCCATGATGGCACCCGTACCATAACCTGCCAGTACGTATTCACTTGTCCAGATAGGAATTTCCCTGCCATTAAAAGGATTGAGCGCATAAGCACCTGTAAAGCAACCCGTGATCTTTTTTTCGGCCATGCGTTCCCGTTCGCTGCGGCTTTTTACATAAGCCACATAATCATCTATTGCTTTTGTTTGTTCGGGAGTTTTTATTTTATTCACCAACTCATGCTCGGGTGCTATTACCATAAAATCCACGCCAAAGATGGTATCGGGCCGTGTGGTGTACACCCTAAGCCGGCTCCCGGCTCCGGGCTCCTGGCTCCCGACTTCAAATTCGATCTCTGCACCGCTACTTTTCCCAATCCAGTTACTCTGCATCTCCTTCATCGATTCGCTGAACTCCACTGTATTCAATCCATCCAGCAACCTGTTGGCATAGGCTGTGATCCTTAAATACCACTGCCTCAATTTCTTTTTCACTACAGGATGGCCACCACGCTCGCTTACACCATTCACCACTTCATCATTGGCGAGTACGGTACCCAATGCTTCGCACCAGTTCACCTCACCATAAGCACTGAATACAAGGCGACGTTTCATCAAAATGTCTTCCTGTTCATTTTTAGAATAAGCATTCCATTGTTCAGCAGTAAAATGTTTGCCGGGTATTGGGTCGCCGGTTTTTGGCATAGCGCCCTTAGTTTCATACTTATTGATCAGCCTGGAAATAGGCAATGCCTTTTTCTCTGTATTGCAGAAATAACTATTAAATAATTGCAAAAAAATCCACTGTGTCCACTTATAGTATTGCGGATCGCTGGTGCGTACCTCCCTGTCCCAATCGTAGCAAAATCCTATCTTATTTAACTGGCTTTTAAACGTAGCGATATTTTTTTCGGTAGTGTCCGCAGGATGCTGCCCGGTTTCCAACGCATATTGTTCTGCTGGTAAACCAAAACTATCAAAGCCCATTGGGTGCAATACATTAAAGCCTTTTAAGCGTTTATAGCGTGCAAAAATATCAGAAGCAATATAACCCAGCGGATGGCCCACATGCAGCCCCGCACCCGATGGATAAGGGAACATATCCAGCACATAATACTTGGGTTTAGTGGATTTATCTTCGGCTTTAAAAGTTTGGTTATCTGCCCAAAACTGCTGCCACTTTTGCTCTATATCTTTAAATTGATAGTCCATTTCGTTATTTCCGCGTGTAAAGTTGCGAAATTAATAAAATCCCTATTAGTTTGGTAGTTTATTGGCTCATTTCATTGATCATTAATGTCATTTGGGCATTAGGTCGTTATTTGAAGTGCAGCAAATTAATATTACGTATTTATATTCAGGCGGATGT
>JANYIM010000159.1 GCA_025362055.1 Bacteroidota bacterium | reverse complement strand
CAATCATACAGGCTCTGCGTAATGTTGTGCAAGTCAAAACCAGTACCGGTGGTGCTGTTGGCCTGCGGGTCGGCATCTACCAGCAATGTTTTAAACTCCAGCACAGCCAAACTTGCCGCCAGGTTTATTGCTGTGGTTGTTTTACCTACACCGCCTTTTTGATTTGCTACTCCTATTATTTTTGCCATAAATATTGTAGGTCCTTGTTTGTTTGCCGGTAGTTGTTGTGGCGGTAAACGTTATCTTCCGGCCAACAGTCAACGATCAACGCTTTCTTATAGTGTTATTGTTTCCCCTATCGCCGGAAGTTTTAAATCCAGTTCATTGTTTTTAAACAGTTCCACCGCTTTCTGGTGATCTGTTTTAATATAGCCAAAGGTATCGTAATGTACAGCAATTACGGTTTTAGTTTGTACCATTTTTGCTGCCTGCACTGCATCATCCGGCCCCATGGTAAAATTGTCGCCAATGGGCAGGATGGCAAAATCGATCTCCGCAAACATCGGAATTAATTGCATATCCAGCGTCAGTGCCGTATCCCCGCTGTAATAAAAATTCTGCTCATCATTTAAAATGATAAAACCCATCGGGTTTCCCCCGTTGCTTCCATCTGCAAAAGAAGAGGAATGAATAGCATTCACACATTTTACAGTGCCGAAATCAAAACTACGTTTACCACCTGTATTCATGGGGTGATAACTGGTGATCCCTTTGCTGGCAAACCACATGGCAATTTCGTAATTAGTAATGATGGTTGCACCAGTTCTTTTTGCGATGGACTCAACATCAGCGACGTGGTCGAAGTGCGCATGGCTCAATAAAATATAATCAGCTTCGATCGTATTGATGTCGATATGTTTTGCCAATTCATTCCCCGTAATAAAGGGATCGAAGAGCAGTTTTTTATCATTAACTGTTACACTAAAACAGGAATGGCCGTAGTAAGTAAGGTCCATAAATCATATAATTTAATATGCAACAGGCGATAAGCAAGAGACGATAGGCAAACTGTAGTTCCTGAAAGCCCGATTTGTCAATCGCCAATTTTTTATTGCCAATTTGCCTGCAATTTAACCATTCGGCATAAAATTGGGGAACAAAGCACTATCTTAATTGTTATAATGAAAAACCGGGTCTTAATTAAGCATACGAATATATGATTACCATAATATCAGGTACCAACCGTAAAGGCAGCAATACCATGAAAATAGCCCTCGAATACCAGGGTATTTTAAAGGGTAAGGGAATAAGCGCCGCCCTTTTTTCTTTGGAAGAAGTTGATGTAATGCACAATGACGCTGCATTTCAACAGATCGAGCGAGAGATCATCATCCCCACCACCCATTTTATTTTCATTGTACCGGAATACAATGGCAGTTTCCCGGGGGTATTAAAAATGCTTTTTGATACGGTGCACACTCACGGGATATGGTTTCATAAAAAGGCGCTGCTGGCCGGTGTTGCAACGGGCAGGGCAGGCAACCTGAGGGGTATGGACCACCTGGCAGATATTTTGAACTACCTGAAAATAACCGTGCATCCAAACAGGCTTCCTATCTCGGGGGTAGATAAATTACTTTCACCAGCGGGAAAACTCATTGATGAAAATACGTTAAAGAGCATTGAGCAACAATTGGACGAATTTATTGAGTGGGGTTCTAACCCTCTGAAGGGAAAACTTTGAGACTAAATTTTAAAGCTCTTTTCTGATAATGTACCTTTAACATTCTAAACCCTTAAACCTTCCCAGTGCGTACACCCCTTGGCGTTACAATTTTCATTGCTATTATGTTGTTGCTGGACACTTATGTATTCCAGGCGATAAAAGCAGTTAGTCATACCGCATCTCCCAGGACAAAGACCATTTTGTATTCTGTTTATTGGGCACTTACTTTGATCGCGGTCATCAGTTTTTTGATCTTCGTTTATACCACGCAGGATTTTTTAGGTAAACGGGTAAGGACCTACCTGTTTGCCATCGTCATCGGTTTATTCCTTGCAAAGCTGGTTGCTGCGGTCTTCTTTTTAATTGATGATATCCGCAGGGGGATACAATGGATAGCCGGAAAACTATTTTTTAATAACACCGAGCTGGAAGGGATCAGTGATGTGATCAGCCGCTCTGCATTTTTAAGCTGGTTTGGATTAGCCGCCGGCAGTACATTATTTGGAAGCTTGTTGCTTGGATTCGGCAATAAGTATAATTATAAAGTAAAGCGCCTGCAACTGGCTTTTGATAATTTACCTGCCGCATTCAAAGGAGTAAGGATCGCTCACATCAGTGATATACATAGCGGAAGCTTTACCGATAAAGAAGCCGTACTGCGCGGTGTAAAAAAATTATTGAATGAAAAGCCGGATATCATTTTATTCACCGGTGATATCGTGAATGACCGTGCCACCGAAATGAGTGATTACATGGATGTGTTTAACCAGCTGAAAGCCCCGATGGGTGTGTATAGTACATTGGGCAATCATGATTATGGAGACTATGTGAAATGGCCTTATAACGGTATTTCAAAAGAACAAAACCTGGAGAACCTCAAGAAAGTACACGCCGATCTTGGCTGGCGTTTACTGATGAATGAGCACGTGGTATTGGAAAAGAACGGCGAACAAATTGCTTTATTGGGAATTGAAAACTGGAGTGCCAAAGCAAGATTCCCCAAGCATGGAAGAATGGATCTTGCACATCCGGGTACCGAAAAATATCCTTTCAAAATTTTAATGAGTCATGATCCTAGCCATTGGGACGCAGAAGTAAAAACAGGATATCCCGATGTTGACCTGGTGCTCAGCGGGCATACGCACGGCATGCAGTTTGGAATAGAGATACCTGGTTTTAAATGGAGCCCCGTTCAGTATATGTATACACAATGGGATGGTTTGTATGAAGACGGGAAACAAAAATTATACGTGAATCCCGGTTACGGTTTTATCGGGTACCCGGGAAGGGTAGGGATATTACCGGAGATAACGATCATCGAGTTGGTGTAAAAAAAAGCCCTGTTTTACCAGGGATTATATTTTAGTAATTGATTTTGATACTATACATCTTTTCAATTCATGTTCAGACAATTAATTACCTGAAACTCCTTCTCTCTTTCGGTGCAAACGTTCTCTTCCTGGGCTCATCAGCGGGCCTTTTAAATCCGCCATCAGCTTCATTCATTCGAACGATACGATTATTATAACGCTTACCGTCGATCGCGCTGATCATCTTACCTGCATCTGCTTTATCTATTTCGATCCAACTGTTCATGTCCCTCATGTCTATTTTTCCAAGTACTTCTTTTTTCAGATCACTCTCGTCTAAGATGAATTGTAAGAAGCTGGCTTTATAAAAACCGTCCTTTATTCCAAGGTTGATGAATAATCTTGTATAACCACTATCGCGTTTACCAAAACTACGTTCGCTCCTTGAACCTGATGAAGAAGCACCTTCCATTCTCCTGTCGGGCCTTCTGTCGCCACGAATATCACCCCTGTTCAGGTCTTCTGCGTTCTCATAATATTTTAAAAAATGATCGAATTCCAAAGCGGCTACGCGTTGCAGTACTTCTTCCTTACTAACATCGGCGAATTTCTTTACCAGGTCGGGCAAGTAGGTCTCATAATCGCCCTGGCTCACATCTGCCTGCATTAATTTATCCATAAAAAAGAAAAACTGTTTGCGGCAAACATCTTTACCGGAAGGGATATCCAACTTATGGAACTGGGCGTTGGTGAGTCTTTCCAGTGATTTTATTTTAAAGGTCTCGCGGCTGTGGCAGATCGAGATACAAATACCTGTCTTGCCCGCCCTTGCAGTACGTCCGCTGCGATGCGTATATACTTCCATGTCATCCGGCAATTCAAAATTGATGACATGGGTAACACCGTCCACATCAATACCCCGTGCAGCCACGTCGGTAGCGATGAGTAATTGTAAATTCTTGCTGCGGAAGCGTCCCATTACTTTATCCCTTTGCTGTTGTGTCAGGTCGCCGTGCAGGGCTTCAATATCATAACCCGCTTTTGCCAGGCGTTCAGAAACTTCCTGTGCATCGGCCTTGGTACGGGTGAAGATGATACCATACATACCCGGGTTAAAATCTATCAAACGTTTCAGTGTTTCATAACGTTGCTGGGCAGGTGCTACAAAATACTGGTGATCGATATTTACATTGGCCGTATTCTTTTTACCAACTGTAACTTCTTTGGGGTTATCCATATAATTCCTGGAGATGGCCCTTACTTCCGGAGGCATGGTAGCGCTGAACAACCAGGTACTTTCGCGGTTGATGGTATTTTTCAGTACAAAATCGATATCATCCCTGAAACCCATGTTAAGCATTTCATCTGCCTCATCCAGTACAACATATTTTACTTTTTGCAGGTCAATTGCTTTTCTTTCTATCAGGTCAATCAGTCTTCCGGGTGTAGCTACTACGATGTGAACGCCTTTTTTAAGATTGCGTATCTGCATCATAATGGATGCGCCACCATAAACTGCTTCAGAGAATAATCCCCTGCTGTGTTTTTTATAAGTGTCGAGATCGTTTGTTATTTGTAAACAAAGTTCTCTTGTTGGGCAAACGATCAATGCCTGCGGGTGCCGTTGGGCGGGATCGATGAGTTGTAATAAAGGGAAGCCAAATGCCGCCGTTTTACCGGTACCCGTTTGTGCCAGCCCGATAAAATCGGTGGTGCCCGATAATAAAACAGGGATCGCTTTTTCCTGTATGGATGTAGGCGTTTCAAATCCCAGGTCAGTAATAGCTTGTACCAATTGTTCGTTTAAGCCTAAGGCTTCAAATGCATTCATGAATTTTTTTTTGCGATAGCCACATGTATTGTCTCGCCTCGGGCGGGATGTCATGCTTTGGCCGTTGGATGAACCCTGTAGGCGATCAAAGACCCCAACAGCGGTTGATATAATAAGTGAGGATTTATTGCGGTAAACCTCTTTCAACAGCAACTGAGCATGTCATGTAATTCTCAGTTTTTTGAATAATGGGCGCAAAGGTAAGGCTTTTTATTGGTCTTTTAAAGTCTATTTGATAGATTTGCAGCAGTTTTAGGCCACCTGCTGTGCCCTGGAATTTTTTTTGAAGCGTTTAAACCAATTTTTAAAAGCAAGGTCTATATAAAACCTTACACGTAAAGCTTATGTATAAAATATCGCTAACCTTATTGCTGGCAGCTGTTTTCGTTCTTAATAGTTATGGCCAGAAAGACTCCCTCTCTAAAGCTGATAAAGCTGCATTGGACTCCATGATGAAGAATGATGCGTTCCTTGACCTGATGAAGGATGGCAGAAAAAATTCCCTCGATGTAACTGTTGGCATTGGTAATGGTAGCTTTAGTGCCCATAACCAGGCAGTGAATGCAACTGGTACAAGCAACCAGGTGATCTTTACGCCTGCTGTCTTTTACCGTACCAAGGTAGGGTTTAGTATAGGCGTTACCGGTTATTTGACCAACGACAGTGGCAGTATGAAACTATATCAAACCGGTGTAAGTGCTGGTTATGATTATAATGGAAAAGTAGTAGATGCAGGTGTTTCTTATACAAGGTATATCAGCGACCAAAGTAAATACAACAGTAAATCACTTTATCAGAATGATCTTTACGCATATATAAAAAAATCTTCAGGCATTATACAGCCGGTGCTGGCACTTGGTTTCAGTGGTGGTAAGTTTAAAGAAATAAACCCGATCATCTTTCCTGCTGGAAGTGGTATCGTTCGCAAGGATTCTACTGATAATAACACCAGCTATTTTTACACTTCGATTGGCATCGAACATGATCTTTATTTTCACAATGTCTTTTCAAAAAATGACGAGTTAGACATTATTCCTGCTTTGGCCATTAATGCAGGCAGTGACAAAACAACTACTACACATACCAATAAGGCATTTAACAACATTAAAGCGCTTAGCAAGAGGGCAAGGGCTGCAGCAACCAATAAATTCCAGTTACAGTCTGTTGCAGCATCTGTTGATATCACGTTCACCGTAGGCAAATTTTCTCTTCAACCCAATATTTACATCGATTACTACCTGCCTGCAACAACAGCAAAAAGGCTCAGTGGAATTTATTCTTTAACAGCAGGATTTAGCTTTTAACTATCCTATTAACAATTTATTAGAAAAAAAAATTCCTGTTGGCATATTAATTGAGTTGTAAATGCTAACTAAAAATATTTTTATGAAAGCAAAACTCTTGTCCCTGGCCATCATCTGTATCATCAGTTCCTCCTCATTTTCCCAACGTTTAAAATTAGGTATCAAAGGAGGCGCTACCATTAACAAGATCACAGGCAAATCCTTTAATGAACAATTTACTTTCGGTTATCACCTCGGTGGTTTTGCAACGATCGGGTTGGGAAAAAAATTGGGCATTCAACCTGAAGTGTTATTCAACCAGGTTAATGTGGATACTTCATCAGCCTTTAGCGCAGTTTACCAGTTCAATAAGGTTAGTAAAGTGAAACTAAGTTATCTGAGCATCCCGCTTTTACTGAATATCAATGCCAACAAATTCGTAACACTACAGGTTGGCCCGCAGTTTGGTATCCTAATGAATAAGGGCAATACCCTGGTACAAAATGGTAAGAATGCATTTAAAGGAGGTGATTTCAGCATGGTGGGCGGATTGCAGCTGAATATTTCACATATCAGGCTCTTTGGCAGGTATGGAGTAGGATTGAGTAATCTCAATGATATCGACAATAAAGAGAAATGGAAGAGCCAGAGCGTTCAATTGGGACTGGGGCTTACTTTATAAATAACAATCAGCTTTAACAAAGTTCTTCAGGAACGTATGATGGTGAGAGAGCCGTCTGCGTTCCATTTTATTATGGATGATGGTAAGGATGGGGTTGTATCGCCCTGGCGGTGTTGAACAATATAGTCAACACCGTTTTTTATTGCCACATCTATATCTGTAAAGATAACCGGAGGCGGGTAGCCCGAAACGTTAGCTGAAGTGGAAACGATGGGTTTGCGAAAACGTTTGACCAGTTGTTTGGAGAAAGCATCATCCGTGATACGAATGGCAACGGTGCCATCCTGCTGTACAATGTTAGGCGCCAGGCCAACACCACCTTCATAAATGAATGTAGTAGGCTTTTTTATTCCCTTGATGTAATCAAATATTTTGAGGTTAGGTTGGGTAACATATTGTAATATGTCTGCTTCATCTGCCAATAAAATGATCATGCTCTTTTCGTCCGAACGTTGCTTGAGCCGGTAGATGGAAGCGACAGCCAGTTCATTGGTGGCATCGCAGCCAATGCCCCAGATGGTATCGGTAGGGTACAGGATGAGTCCTCCTTTTTGTAATACAGTGATGCACCGGTCAATATCGTTTTCAAAGCTAAGCAAGTGCAGGTGTTATTTCCAGCGTTTGAATAAGGCGATCTGTTTCGATGGTAAGTGCACATTTAAAATGTTTTTCGGGACATGCCTTATATCCATGAAGGCCACAGGGGCGGCAGGATAATTTTTCCGTGGTTTCAATGATAAAAGACCTGTCGGACAAAGGCGTAAAACCAAAAGCAGGAACCGTGGAGCAAAAAATGGCAGTTACAGGCGCATTCATGGCCGATGCAAAATGAAGTGGTGCAGAATCATTCACATAATTCATCACTGCATTTTTCATCAGTGCGGCGGATTGTAAAAAAGATAATTTGCCGGTGAGTACTTCTACGTTTGCATTGGATGACCTTTTTTTCAATGCATCACAATCTGCTACATTCTCCTTTCCCCCCAATAAATAAATTTTATAGTCAACAGGAAAACGGTCCATCAGTTCTATCCATTTTTCAAAAGGGTATTGTTTGGTGAACCATACGCTGTTGGGCGTCATTGTAACATAAGATATATGACTGA
The DNA here is from genome assembly GCA_025362055.1 of Bacteroidota bacterium. Lineage (GTDB taxonomy): Bacteria > Bacteroidota > Bacteroidia > Chitinophagales > Chitinophagaceae > Ferruginibacter. The sequence goes on along the minus strand of JANYIM010000159.1, from coordinate 2,234 downwards.
AATGTTGTACAGCAGTAAAGTCGTTTTTTGCAGGGTATAATTTTGGCCGGGTAAAACTATCATCTGTAAAGGAGCGGATGAGGTCATTATTCCTTTCCACCTCATGTTTTATGCCATTTTCTTTGCTGATGAGGTGTTTTATTTTTTTGCTGAATAAAAAACTCAATGGGTTCTTATCAAAACCAATGGTTGTTTTAGCGCCTGAGAATGCGGTTAATAAACCCGTGGAAAAAAACCGCTGGAGGTTGATGACGGTATCGTATTTGTGATGCCTTATTGTTTTAAGGATCGAAAAAAGGTTACGTAATTTATTTTCTTTTTTATCCCATGCCAGCACCTCGTGCAGGTGGGGGTTATTTTCGAGCAAACTTTCATTTCCCTTGCGCACCAAAAAATCGATCTGCGCATCGGGGTAATACTGTGCCAGCTTTTCCACCATGGCAGTAGCCAGCACCACATCCCCGATGAAGGCGGTTTGTATGACAAGTAACTTTTTCATTCAGGAGCAAAGTTATTGATTAATACCGTTAATGGGTAATGGCAAGTGGCTGGTGGGAAAGGATTATAAATGATGAACTTCCCACTAGCAAACAATGAAAATGCTTTTCCGTTTCTTAATTCTACATAGTAAGTTTGTAAAAATATTCATGAATGGAATTACAACAATTGATACAGGATGCATGGATGAACCGTGAATTATTAAAAGAATCCATTTACTCCAATGCAGTAAGGGCGGCCATTGAAGAAGTGGATAAGGGACAATTGCGTACAGCTTCTCCGGTGGAAGAGGGCTGGCAGGTAAACGAATGGGTAAAACAGGCCATCTTATTATATTTTGCTATCCAGCAAATGGAAACCTTTGTATTGCCTCCTTTTGAATTTTACGATAAGATGAAACTCAAAAGCGATTATGCGTCATTGGGGGTAAGGGCCGTGCCACATGCAGTAGCGAGGTATGGGGCCTATTTGGGCCGGAACGTAGTGTTGATGCCCAGTTATGTGAATATCGGGGCTTATGTAGATGAAGGCACAATGGTGGATACATGGGCAACCGTGGGAAGTTGTGCGCAGATAGGTAAGGGCGTGCACCTCAGTGGCGGCGTGGGTATCGGTGGTGTGCTGGAGCCCCTCCAGGCCAGCCCGGTGATCATTGAGGACGGATGTTTTATTGGCAGCCGTTGCATTGTTGTTGAAGGCGTGCGGGTTCAAAAGGAAGCAGTGTTGGGTGCCAATGTGGTATTAACGCAATCTACGAAGATCATTGACGTAAGCGGAGAATCGCCCGTTGAATACCGGGGAAGTGTACCCGCAAGAAGCGTGGTAATACCGGGAACTTATAATAAAAAATTCCCTGCAGGAGAATATGGTGTTGGTTGTGCATTGATCATCGGGCAACGAAAACCATCGACTGACCTGAAGACAAGTTTAAATGATGCGCTAAGGGATTTTAACGTGAGTGTATAAATAGTTGAAGGTTGAAAGTTTGCAGACCTTTACTATATTTGCAACCCGTTTATAATGTTCAAAGGTTAAAAAAACCCTAACCTTGAACCTCACAAGCCCGGGTGGCGAAATTGGTAGACGCACTGTGTTCAGGTCGCAGCGTTCGCAAGGATGTGCTGGTTCGAATCCAGTCCCGGGCACTTTGTAAAATTTAAAAGCCTTGATAGTATTGACTTTCAGGGCTTTTTTTACCTTACAAGCTTACTTCAAAGTGCTGTAAAAAAATTCGTAAATTTATAAAAACATAAAAAAGGGCTTATGCGGAAATTATCACTGATATTATTAGCTGCTTCCATCTTTGTATCATGCACTACTAAAACCACTACCAAAACAACAGGCAAGGGGAAGCATAAAGTAACTACCACAACCGAGAAAAAAGTATTGCTATAACATCCTGTTAAAAAATTGGTATGTTATTTTCCTGACCTTACAAACTTCATTGTTTTTGTTATTCCATTTTGTGTAAGTTGAATGAAATAAATTCCAGCAGCCAAAGTGGAAATATTGATTTTTCCACCATTGTAGGTGTTCCCCCAACATTAATTAGCCACTGCCACCACACGTAAACGCCGCCGTCTGGTCTCCGACCAACGGCATAGCAGGTATAAGGCATTTGGCTTAGTTTTTTTAAATCAGCATGATGAATCGATCCTACCGGGAATACTGGCCCCGGTATTTCACAGCTACCGACTGAAAGTGGGTCTGTCCGCCATTGTAGGTGTTCCCCCAAC
>JANYIM010000138.1 GCA_025362055.1 Bacteroidota bacterium | reverse complement strand
GAATCACTGACCAAAACTGATGCTGTGGTAAACATTGGCTTTAAAAGCGACGGATTGATCTCGCTGAATGAATTCAGAGACATTCCCGGCGGTGTTAAAGTTGGTGACGTAATTGAAGTAATGGTGGTAGAAAAGGAAGACAGGGAAGGCAACCTGAATTTAAGCCGTAAAAGCGCACGTACAACAAGGGCCTGGGAAAAAATTGTGGAAGTACACAAAACCGGTGAAATTGTTACGGGTTTGGTTACCAGTAAAACAAAAGGCGGCCTGATCGTTGATGTATTTGGTATGGAAACTTTCTTACCGGGTTCTCAGATCGACGTGAAGCCTGTTACTGATTACGACCAGTTCGTTGGAAAGACAATGGAATTTAAAGTGGTGAAGATCAATGAAGCTATTAAGAATGCTGTTGTATCGCACAAAGCACTTATTGAAAGTGATATTGAAGCTCAAAGAGCAGAGATCATGGGCAAACTGGAGAAAGGGCAGGTATTGGAAGGAACGATCAAGAACATTACAGATTTTGGCGCATTCCTTGACCTTGGCGGCCTTGACGGTTTATTATATATCACTGATATTTCCTGGGGACGTATCAATCACCCTACTGAAGTATTGAAGATGGACCAGAAACTGAACGTTGTGGTATTGGATTTTGATGATGATAAAAAACGTATCAGCTTAGGTTTAAAACAATTAACCCCTCATCCTTGGGATACTTTAACAGAGAACCTTAAAGAAGGTGAAATTGTGAAAGGTAAAGTGGTTAATATAGAAGACTATGGTGCATTTTTGGAGATCATGCCGGGTGTAGAAGGTTTGGTGCACGTAAGTGAGATCACCTGGGCCAACACACCTATCAATGCAAAAGAATTCTTTAAACTGGGTGATGAATACGAAGCCAAAGTGGTAACACTGGATAAAGAAACACGTAAGATGAGTCTTTCTATCAAGCAAATGACAGAAGACCCATGGAGCACTATCGAGAACAACTTCCCTGAAGGCAGCAAGCATACCGGTGTGGTAAAAAACATTACTCCTTATGGCGTGTTTGTAGAACTTTCTACCGGCATCGGTGGAATGATCCACATCAGCGACCTGAGCTGGTTAAAGCGTTTTAATAACCCGAATGAATACACGAAAGTGGGTAATGAGATCGAGGTTGTTATCATGAACATTGACAAGGATGGCCGCAAACTGCAGTTAGGACATAAGCAGATCGAAGAAGATCCATGGAATACACTTGAATCTACATTTCCGGTTGGAAGTATTCACGAAGGAACTGTTGTGAAAAAAGATGATAAAGGCGCATTGGTACAATTACCTTATGGCCTGGAAGGTTTTGCTCCTGCACGTCATCTTGCAAAAGAAGACGGCAAAACGATCAATGCTGATGAGATCGCTAAATTCATGGTGATCGAATTTGACCGCAATGATAAGCGCATCGTATTAAGCCATTCCCGTTTATGGGAGCAGGTGATCGAAGAAGAGAAGCAGGCTGTGATGAAAGAAAAGAAGGTAGAGGCCGAAGTCACTAAAAAAGCTGTAAAAAATCTGCAGAGCAAAGTAGAAAAATCAACTTTAGGTGACCTGGGTGTACTGGCTGATCTTAAAGCTAAGATGGAAAGTGATGCAGCATCTACTTCAACGGAAGAGCCGAAAGGAGAATAATTAAGCCCTTTTAATATAAGGTCCCATTCTGCAAAACAGAATGGGATCTTTTTTTTACTCATTTCCTTGTACCCATCCCCCTAAAAGAGAGAAAAATGATTTCGCTTTTATTTATCCAATATCTTAACCTCTATCCTCCGGTTATCTGCCTTGCCGGCAGCTGTTTTATTGGATGAAACCGGAACACTGGAACCATAGCCCCTGGTAGTAACCCTGGAAGCATCAATGCCCTTTGTTACAAGATACGTTTTAACGGTATTGGCCCTGGCTTCAGATAAAATGAGGTTGCTTTTAACTGTGCCCACATTATCTGTATGTCCCCCAACCTCGATCTTTACATCATCCTGCCTAACCAGGTATGCTACCAGTTCATCCAAAACAGTATAGGAATCCTCTATCAGGTCGGCCTTACCCGTTTCAAAATTACAGCCTGTTAATACAAAACTTTTAGCTGCCTGGTGCTGTATATTTACTTCAAAAGGATTTTTATAGTATGCATTGCCCTTTGTTGCCGGGATATCCAACACATTATAACTTGTAGAATCCTTAAAACCCAATACATAGATCTCATATATATCCCCGGCAGGCAAACGTGTAGAGAATTTGCCGGTAGAATCGGTTATCCCTTCATATTCTTTTCCATTGGCCTTACTCTTAAAAACAACAATTTCATTGTTTAAAACATTGTTTTTAAAGTCCGTCATCTTCACATTTACAGGGGCGTCTTTAGGAATGGCAGCATTTTGTACCGTACCATTTTGGCTGAAAGCGATCACTGGTAATAGGGATCCCACTAAAATATTGAATAAGTTTTTCTTCATAACTAGCTGATTAAAGTATTATTAAAGATAAATATTAAAATTACTTATACCAATTTTCAAATATTGTGCCATGAAAGCAGTTTTTTGTTAAGAAGCTGTAAAACAGCTACAGGCGCTGTTGTAATTGTACTACCATCTGTTCTTTCCAACTTTTAAAATCACCCGCAATAATGTGTTGCCGGGCCTCGCCTACCAGCCATAAATAGAATGCGAGGTTATGTACGCTGGCAATGGTAAGACCCAGGTATTCTTTTGATCTCATCAAATGGCGGAGATAGGCTTTGCTGTAATAATTACTTAGTTCGCAATCGAAACCGTCATCAATGACCGAAAGATCATTTTCCCATTTTTTGTTGTCAATATTTATGATCCCCTTTGTGGTAAACAGCATGGCATTACGTCCGTTACGTGTAGGCATTACGCAATCAAACATATCTACCCCCAATGCAATACTCTCCAATATATTCCAGGGTGTACCAACACCCATCAGGTAACGTGGTTTTTGCACAGGCAATATATCGCAGCATAGTTCAGTGAATTCGTACATCATTTCTACCGGCTCGCCAACGCTTAACCCCCCGATCGCATTGCCTGTTGCATTTTTAGAGGCGATGAATTCAGCCGATGCAGTACGCAGGTTCTTATAGGTGCTCCCCTGCACTATTGGAAACAGGTTTTGCGTGTACCCGTACTTGTTGGGTGTAGCATCAAATCGTTCAAAACACCTGTCTAACCAGCGATGCGTAAGTTCCATGCTTTTTCTTGCATATTCCTGATCACATGGATAAGGGGGACATTCGTCAAAAGCCATGATAATATCCCCCCCGATCGCCCGTTGGATATCCATCACTTTTTCAGGTGAAAATAAATGTGTGCTTCCATCTATATGACTTTGAAAGATAGCGCCTTCTTCAGTTAGTTTCCTGTTCCCGGCCAATGAAAAAACCTGGTATCCCCCGCTGTCAGTTAATATGGGCTTATGCCAACCATTGAATTTATGCAAGCCACCGGCCGCTTCCAATACCTCTATCCCGGGCCTTAAATATAAATGATAAGTATTTCCTAAAATGACCTGGGCTTTCACATCGCTGTTTAATTGTTGCTGTGTTACAGCTTTCACACTTCCACCCGTACCTACAGGCATAAAAATGGGGGTTACTATCTCCCCATGATCCGTGGCTATTGTGCCAGCCCTCGCCTTTGTTTGAGTGTCTGTATTTTGCAATTTAAATTGTAGTGCTGCCATATAAATTTCTGCTGTCTGATTCCTAATTACTGTTATTTTTGCCAAATGAATTTGAATGATTACCGGCAAATACTTTTTTATGTTTTTTGCCTTGTCACCCTGGTACAAGTTTTTTATTACCTGTTCTTCTTTCTACGGCTGGCCCTGTACCGATCCAAAACAAGAGCAACAACCCAAACACACCCGGTATCCGTGATCATCTGTGCCCGCGATGAGGCAGCAAATTTAGCGAAAAATCTACCGGGATCATTGGTCCAGCAATACAGCACCACGCATGAGGTGATTGTAGTTGATGACAATTCCTTTGATGACAGTAAATACTTGCTGGAAGGATTTCAGAAAACATTTAAACAATTACATGTAGTAGAGCTAAAACAGGAAGCTATTGGAATACCCGGAAAAAAATTTCCGCTAAGCATGGGAATCAAGGCAGCTAAGTATGAAGTGGTATTATTGACCGATGCAGATTGTGTTCCGGCAACTGAACACTGGATCGATAAAATGCAGGAGAGTTATGATGAGTTTACCGAAATTGTGCTGGGCTATGGCGCTTATCATAAAAAGAAAGGATTACTCAACAAGATCGTGCGATGGGAAACTTTTCATACGGCCCTTCAATACCTTTCTTATGCACTCGCGGGCACACCATACATGGGTGTAGGAAGGAACTTGAGTTATAAAAGAGTGGTCTTCTTCCGGCACAAAGGATTCAGCGCACATAACCAAATACCAAGTGGTGATGATGACCTGTTCATCAATATGGCAGCAACAAAGAAAAATACAAAGATCAATATTGATCCGGGTGCATTTACACTGAGTGATTCGCCCAGGTCGTGGGGACAATGGATAAGACAAAAAAGCAGGCATTACAGTACCGGGAAATTTTATAAGCCCTCGCATAAATTCTTACTTGGATTGTATTCCTTTTCATTATTCATGTTTTACCCATTACTGGCTGCCACTATTTTATTTTACAACTGGCAATGGGCATTGATCGTTTTTGGAATACGTTTCCTTATTCAGGCGGTAGTATTATATCCCTCTATGAAAAAATTGAAAGAGCAGGGCCTTTATCCCTGGTTTTTATTTATAGATATAGGAATGTTCTTTTATTATCTCATTTTTGCCGTTTCGCTCATTAAAAAACCAAAACCGTCCTGGAAATAAAAGCCTTACCACAACCCCTCTCCAAAGAAGAGGGGGGCCGGAAGATAAAAGCGAAGCTGTAGCCTTATTAATATTTTTAGTTGTTATATGGAAATGATTCAAAAATACTTCGCTGATTTTACAGTGGTACAAGTAAAACAGTTTACTGCTTTAAAAGAATTATATGCAGAATGGAACACAAAAATAAATGTGATCTCAAAAAAGGATATGGATAACTTTTATAAGCATCATGTATTGCACTCACTGGCCATTGCGGCAAAATTTGAATTTGTAAAAGATATGGAAGTGATGGATCTTGGCAGTGGTGGTGGATTTCCGGGTATACCGCTGGCCATATTTTTCCCCGATACACATTTTCACTTAGTGGATAGTATCAACAAGAAATTAAAAGTAGTATCGGAGATCGCTGCAGCAATAGGCTTAAAAAACTGTACGGTGCAACATTCCAGGGCAGAAGATATCAAAACCCGGAAGTTTGATGTGGTAGTTTCAAGGGCCGTGGCCCCTTTAAAAGATCTTTGGCATTGGAGCAAACCATTACTTCAAAAAACGAAAAGAACAATCGATACAACAAGTATCCCCAATGGATTAATTTGTTTGAAGGGCGGAGACCTTACCCAGGAAGTTTTTGAAAGTGGTTGTAAACCATTGATTTGGGAAATAGAAAATATATTCCAGGAAGATTTTTTCAATGAAAAATACCTCCTGCATATACCATTAAAATGAGTTTTTACTGTATGGGCATCACTTACCACTTTGTGGTATTGTTTATCTCGGTTTTTTAACCAAGTTTTACATTATGAATATTTCTGTTGCGATAGTAGAAGATAATAATGATATCAGGCTTGCATTGGAGCAGATCGTTGAAACGGCTGATGATTATACTTTTGCAGGTTCTTGTGTAAGCGGAGAAGAAGCGTTGGTAAAACTACCCATTCTTAATCCCAAGGTGGTATTAATGGATATTGGCCTTGGCGGGATTAGCGGGATCGAGGTGGTAAGAGAATTAAAAGCATCCTACCCTGAAATATTATTCATGATGTGCACGATCTATGACGAAGATGAAAAGATATTTGAAGCTTTGAGTGCAGGCGCCAATGGCTATATTTTAAAAAAGACCTCCCCCGCCAAATTACTGGAAGGCATTAAAGAATTAATAGAAGGCGGGGCACCTATGAGTAGCCAGATAGCCCGCAAAGTAGTGGCCGCATTTCAAAATAAGCCTGCAGCGGTTGAAGATACCACACTTGATATTCTTTCTAAAAGAGAACGGGAAATCCTGGAAATGCTTTCCACAGGATTATTATACAAAGAGATCTCTGAAAAATTATCCATCAGTGCAGAAACCGTACGCAAACATGTGTACCATGTTTATGAGAAATTGCATGTAAGCAATCGTATTGAGGCGGTGAATAAGTTTTTTGGAAGGAGATCGGCCTAGTTGGTAGCAGGAAGCGCACTTTAATTACGCAAATTGTATCCCACACTACATTTCTCATTAACTATTTCCCCTACAAAAATTTCCATAGCCACATATCCCGCTGCGGCGTACTCCCTATCGGAAAATCGTGTGTGTGGCCCGAAGGTACAAAGCCATACTTCTTATAGAATTGCTGCGCCCTGTTATTATGCTCCCAAACGCCCAGCCAGATCACTTCATAGCATTGTTCTTTTGCATAGTTAAAAATAAACTCCATCAATTGTTGTGCAATACCTTTTCCGTGAAATGTTGTTAACACATAAATTCTTTTCAATTCCAATGCTTTCCATTTTTTCATTAAAGGAAATCCGCTGTAATCTTCCATGAACTGCAGGTAACCGACCGGCACTCCGTTTGCTTCAGCAAAGAAATAAAAATTATTTTCATCACTGATCTCGCTTGCAAGCCTTGCTTCATTAAAATATTCTTCCAAAAAGCCCTGCATATCGGTTTCGGTACAGGTGCCGGTGAATGTGTCGAAGAACGATTGTTGAGCAATGACAGATAACACTCCGGCGTCTGCAGGCACTATTCTTCTCAGTTTTATTTCCATACTAATCATTTTGTTGAAACAACTCACCAATTCAATTCAAGCACATTATTCTTTCTTTCAATATCCGCCATTCGTTTTGAGGGATCTATCTCAGCTATTTTAAGATCTGTAAGTTTTCTTTTGAATTCAACGATATAGGTTGGATGCGTCCATTTCCATTCTTCGTGTATCTCCCTTTTCTGTGTTGTATTTTCAGCAGGCTTTTCTCCAAATACAAGGCTTAAAGGAATATAATGCATTTCGGTGCTGCCGTCTTTGAAAGTAAGTTGCAGGTCAATGGGCATGGGCATCTCACCGATCCGTTTTAAGCGGATCTTTGAAACTCCATTCTCTTCCCACAAACTATCAATGCCATAATCAATTGTTTTGGTGGTACTAACCCAATATTCCTTGTACCAATCCAGTTGCAGTCCGCTTACTTGTTCGCATACACGAATAAAATCGGCCGCATTGGGATGTTTAAAACGCCACTGTTTGTAATATTCCAGTAATATCTTATCTCTTACATCGGCACCCACGATATACCCCAGCTGTTCCATGAATACTTCCCCCTTGGAATATGCAGCTAAACCATAACCAAAATTAGTTTTGTAATGATCACTATGGGTTGTCATAGGTTCTTCATAACTGCTTTTAGCCAATGCGAAATAATTGTCATAAGCATTGCTATGATCTTCGGGTAACATATCTATCGCTTCTTTCAGGTTCTTGTTATTCGGTGTCCTTGAAAGGGCATCCCGCATACCCTGTAAGGAGGATCTTTTATTATAGAATTTTGATACCAGGTCTTCTGCATAACTGGTAAAACCCTCATCCATCCATGGATACAGGCTTTCATTAGTGCCCAGCATCATCTGGTACCAGCTGTGCATCCATTCATGAAAGACCGTACCGAGGCTGGGGCCGCTGATCAATGTTGCCATCGGGTATTCCATGCCACCATCACCGCCATGTATGAATGAATACTGCGGATAAGGGTATTTCCCGAATTTACTTTCCATGAATGGCAAGGCTTTTACCGCAGCATCTGCAACTGTATTCCAGAGCGAATCATTATGTGCATCATTGGGCTTAAGGTGATAAATGACATGCAATGTTGGCCCGTCACCTGGCATTTTTCGTGACAAGTGCTGATAATTAGGATCGGCGGCCCAAACAAAGTCATGTACATTGTTTCCCACAAAATGCCAGCTGCGTTTATCCTTAGTAGTTGATTTTAATTCAGTGCCGGGAGCATCATACCCCCAACCTATTTCATTGGCATTTATCAAAACACCCGTTCCGCCAAGCTTATAGGTTTTATCAATATTTATGGTAACATCATAATCTCCCCAAACACCATAAAATTCTCTTGCAACATAAGGCGTTGGATGCCATCCTTCATAATCGTACTCACATAATTTTGGATACCACTGGCTCATACTGTAACGCACACCGGTTGCGGGGTTATCCCTTCCGCTACGACGTACTTGTAAAGGTACCTGTGATTCAAATTCCATTTCAAGAACCACTTTTGACTTAGCGGCAATTGGTTTTGTAAGATCAACCTCTAAAATTGTTTCATGGTATTTAAAAGGTTGCGGGACACCATTCATTTTTAAGGAAATTATTTTTTGATAGCCGATCTCATTTTCTTTCAGTTTGGAAATACGGTCTCTTACTCTTCCGTCCCAATCAGGACGGCCGTTGATCAATATTTTACCCAGTTCCCGGCTTCTCACATCCATACTGCTGTTGGGCTGAAATGCATTCCAGTATAAATGATAAAACACCCTGTTCAATACATCAGGTGAATTATTGGTGTATTCCAGTTTTTGTTTACCTGTAAAACGGTTAGTATTTACATCAACATCAACACTCATATTATACTTAACGCGTTGTTGCCAGCGATCGGGTTGGGCTGCAGCCGAATTAAGCAATAGGCAGTAGGCAATAAGCAATAAGAAAAACGGTTTGCATTTCATATAAATGTGTTTATAACTGTAAATTTCGGTAAAATAGGTTTATGGAAATCATAAAACTGATAGGCGTTTACCCCAGGCCTGCTATTACGATCACGATCTCGCCCTTCACTGTTTTATCATTAAAATGATCATATACTTCCTGCAAACTACCCCGTTTATTCTCTTCGAATTTTTTGGTAAGTTCCCGGCTTACACAACATTGCCTGTCGGCCCCAAAATATTCCATAAGGTCATGTAAGGTTTTTACCAATCGCATAGGGCTCTCATAAAATACCATTGTCCTTTCTTCACTGACTAATTTTTTTAAGAATGTCTGTCGCCCTTTTTTTAAAGGAAGAAAGCCTTCAAAGCAAAAATTATTAATAGGCAAACCGCTATTGACCAGTGCAGGAACAAAGGCAGTGGCACCGGGCAAACATTCAACTGTAATATTTTGTTTGATACATTCCCTCACCAACAAAAATGCCGGATCACTGATACCGGGTGTACCAGCATCGGTGAGCAATGCCATCGTTTTTCCCCCCGCCAGTTGTTCGGTTAAATGAGCAAGTACTTTATGTTCATTGTGCTGGTGATAAGGCGTAATGGGTTTTTGAATTTGATAGTGATTCAGTAAAACGGCAGAGGTGCGGGTATCTTCAGCAAGGATCAGGTCCACATTTTTTAATACATCGATCGCCCTGAAAGTTATGTCGGCAAGGTTGCCTATCGGAGATGGGACAAGATAGAGCATTGATTTGGTGATTTGGTGATTTGGTGATTGGACGATTTGGTGATTTGTCAATTTAAGGAATCACCAAATCTTCAAATCGGTTAATTACCAAATTGAATTAATTAATTGTCACATCAAAGATTTCCATTACCGGGTTGGCCAGTAATTTTTTTGCCGCTGCCGTAGCCGATGCCAGAGCCTCTTCTTCATTGCTGGCTTCAATTTGCAAGTCAATGTGTTTACCGATCCTTACATCCGTTATATCTTTTAAACCTAAGTTTTGCAGGCCACCCATTACTGCCTTGCCCTGGGGGTCTAGCAGGTCCTTTAACGGCATTACTTTTACCTGAACTGTATATGTCATGGTTTTTGTTGTTTGAAGGCCAAAGATAAAATAATGTATAGCACAAAAATTACCGGTACTGCCAGCCAATGAAGTAATAACGCAGCAGTGATCGCAGCAAGTAATAAAATTATTTTTGGAATATTATTTTTAACACTGAGGTCTTTGAATTTCAATGCCATCAAAGGCAATGTGGAAACCATTAAAAAGCTTACTACAGCGATCACTGCATACAGTACCCATTTATTGGTAAGCCATTCATTCACATTGATAAAACTGTTCCCATAATGCAATATCAATGGAAAAGATGCGATCAATAGACCTGCCGCAGGGATAGGCACGCCTTTGAACCCAAATGCCTGTGTGTTGTCGATATTGAACCTTGCCAAACGATATGCCCCGGCGCAAGCCACAACAAAGGCCGGCAACAACCAAATAAAAGAAGTTTCCAAACCATTTTCTTCCTTGATGAAGCTCATGCGCAATAATTGATACAGGATCACGGAAGGTGCTACACCAAAGCTCACTACATCGGATAGGGAATCCAATTGCTTACCCATCTCAGATGTGGCATTAAAAAGCCTTGCAATAAACCCATCTAAAAAATCTACCACTGCGGCGGCGAATATCAAATAGGATGCGATGGATAACTTTTCCGGGATATTATAATGCGTGGTCAGATCTTCTCCAACAAAAATGGAAATAGTTTCTGTTTGCAAAGCAAAAACAATGGCTATGCAGCCTAAGAAAAGATTGAGGAGTGTGAAAATATTGGGAATCTGTTTTGTCATCTGATATTTTATTTCTTCATCAATGCTTCGATCTCTTCTACCGTTATCGGGATATTCTTCATCAGGTCTTTATTACCCGTTTTTGTTATCCAGAAATTATTTTCGATCCTTACACCCATTTTTTCTTCTTCAATATAAATTCCGGGTTCAATGGTAAACACCATACCCGCCCTGATGGGTTCTGTTCTTGTACCCAGGTCGTGCACATCAATGCCAAGGTGATGGGAAATGCCATGATACAGGTATTTACTATAAGCCCTGTTTTCGGGATCTTCATTTTTAACTTCACTCTTACGCAATAACCCTATTTTTAAAAATACCTGCGTTGCTTCTTCACCAACTTTTTTTGTATAATCGATAATACTGATGCCCGGCTTTAAAATAGAAGCCGCATACTGGTGAAGGTGAAGGCAGGCATTATAAACGGTCTTCTGCCTGCGGCCGAATTTCCCGTTCACGGGTACCGTCCTGGTCAGGTCGGCACAATAGTTTCCATATTCCGCACCAAAATCCATCAATATCAATTCGCCGTCTGCACATTCCCGGCTATTTTCTACATAGTGCAGGGTTCTTGCTCGGTCACCACTGGCAATGATGCTGCCATAAGCAGGGCCGGTTGACCGCTGCGATAAAAAGGAGTGATATATCTCTGCTTCGATCTCATACTCCATTACACCCGGCCTGATAAATTTCAATAAGCGCCTGAAGGTATTATCCGTGATATCAATTGCTTTTTGCATCACTTCTATTTCAAGCGCAGTTTTTACAGCCCGCAGGTCTTTCATTATCCTTGCACTGCGCCGGTAGTTATGTAAAGGGTAACGTTCTTTTATCAATGCGGCATAACGGTAATCCCTAACCGGAACCCAGTTTGCTTTGCGGTCGTTTTCATTCGTGTTTAAATAAATAGTATCCGCCCAATGTAACCAGGGCTGCAACATACCATCCATTGTATCCAGCCAGATGATCGTTTTGATACCCGAAATGGCGGTAGCTTCTTCTGCCCTCAACCGGTGGCCGTCCCATTTTTCTTTTAGGGCATTGGGCCTTACCAATACCAATACTTCCTTGTATTTGGGATCAGGATTATCCGGGTACAGGATCAGCATGGAATCTTCTTGCTCGATACCAGTTAACCAGATCAGGTCGGAATTTTGTTTGAACCTGTAAAGTTGGTCGGCATTGGTAGGCAGTTCATCATTGCTGTTAAAAACAGCTATGGCATTCTTTTCCATTCTTTCAACAAAGCGCTTCCTGTTTTGAATGAATATTTCGGGGTTAAGGGGGAGATATTTCATGAAAAATAGTTTATTCTGCAATATACATTTTATGGGAGAATTAGTTTGGAGGAAGCTGCAAGGAGTAAAGTTTGAAGCTATGTTGACCGGCTTCTGCCTTGTGGCTTGAGGTTTGTAGCTGACAGGAAAAAAGGTATTGAAAAACAATTTTATTTATCCCGGTATCTCAAAAAGTATAAAAAATCAATCTTTTTCAAGCATTATACCTCATTATTAAAACTTATTCAATAATGCAGGCACATTTTGTCGTTTTTTGAACAATTGAGCGATATTTCGTCATTATTTTAAATAAAATCTCCCTTGTCTGGCTTTTTGTAATACCTCATTAACTTAACTTTGCGGGAACGATTGCGTAAAACTTAAACGATTGCTTGCTATGTCAATTCCAACTATGTTCTCGCTACCCAAAAATGCTTTGCTAAACATGGGTTTGCCGGTGGCACACAATGTTCATTATCAACTAAGTCCGAAAGAATTAACAGCGCAGGCCGTTCAGCGTGGTGAGGGTGTTTTAAATGATACGGGAGCCCTGGTGATCAATACCGGTAAATTTACCGGAAGGAGCCCAAAGGATAAGTTCACTGTAAAAGATGAATTGACTGCTAATACGGTTCACTGGAACGATTTCAACATTCCAATAGAAGAGAAATATTTTTTCCAGTTAAAGGAAAAAATGCTGGCCTACCTGTCAGATAAAGAGCTTTGGGTACGTGATTGCTATGCCTGTGCAGATGATGCCTACCGGTTACGCCTAAGGGTAGTTAATGAAAATCCCTGGAGCAATTTATTTTGTTACAATATGTTCATCCGTCCTGAAGAAAAGGACCTTGAGGGTTTCACCCCACACTGGCATATCATCCAGGCACCCGGTTTCAAGGCCGACCCTGCTGTGGATGGTACACGTGCCGAAAATTTTGCTGTACTAAGCTTTACACATAAAACGATCCTTATCGGTGGCACCGGCTATACCGGGGAAATGAAGAAAGGTATCTTTACCATGCTCAACTATGTATTACCACAACGCGCCGATGTACTGAGCATGCATTGCAGTGCCAATATGGGCAATGATGGCGACACTGCAGTATTTTTTGGATTGAGCGGCACTGGTAAAACAACTTTAAGCGCCGACCCTAACCGTAAACTGATCGGTGATGATGAGCATGGCTGGACCAAGGACAGCGTATTTAATTTTGAAGGTGGCTGTTATGCCAAATGCATTGACCTGAGTGAAGAGAAAGAACCGGAAATTTATCATGCCATAAAACCAGGTGCATTGGTAGAGAATATAACTTTTATCGAAGGCACCAATACCATCGATTTCAGCAGTAAAAAGATCACTGAAAATACAAGGGTAAGTTATCCGTTGTATTTTATCAGCAATGCATTGGAACCATCAATTGGTAAAACACCCAAGAACATTTTCTTTTTAACCTGCGATGCATATGGCGTATTGCCTCCCATCAGTAAATTGACAGCGGGACAGGCAATGTACCAGTTCATCAGCGGGTACACTGCAAAAGTTGCGGGAACAGAAGCGGGTGTTACGGAACCAAAATCTACTTTCAGTGCCTGTTTTGGAGCACCATTCTTGCCATTACACCCTGGGCAATACGCCGAAATGCTGGGTAAAAAAATGAGAGCACATAATGTAAATGTATGGATGATCAATACAGGCTGGAGTGGCGGTGCTTATGGTGTAGGTAATAGAATGAAATTAAGTTTTACAAGGGCAATGATTACTGCTGCACTGGAAGGGAAACTCGACACTGTACCTTGTGAAACGCACCCGATATTTGGAATGATGATGCCCACTACATGTCCCGGTGTTCCAACCGAGATCTTAAATCCCCGTAATACCTGGACTGATAAAAATGCTTATGATACACAGGCAAAAAATCTTGCAGGTCAATTCATTAAGAATTTTGAAAAATATGCCAGCGGTGCGAATGAAGAGATATTGAACGCTGCACCAAAGATTTGATAATAACATACAACGATTGTTAGCTATCATGGAATCCCTCTGAGCGATCAGGGGGATTTTTTGCGCAGCTGATCCTGCATTTCGTTAAAACTCCATCTCCGGCACATCCCCTTCCACGATCAGTTTACCGGCGGTCTTTGATATGATCTCTTCTACAGATACGCCAGGGGCCCTTTCTAACAATTTAAACCCTTTATCAGTTATATCAAGTACGGCCAACTCTGTTACGATTTTTTTTACGCAGCGTGTACCCGTAAGCGGTAATGTACAGGCAGGCAATAGTTTACTTTCGCCTTTTGGATTGGTGTGCATCATGGCAACAATAATATTTTTTGCACTCGCCACCAGGTCCATCGCCCCACCCATCCCCTTTACCATTTTGCCGGGTATCTTCCAGTTGGCTATGTCGCCATTTTCGTTTACTTCCATTGCACCTAAAACAGTGAGATCAACCTTACCGGCTCGGATCATTCCAAAGCTCATGGCGCTATCAAAAAAAGAAGAACCGGGTACCGTGGTAATGGTCTGTTTACCTGCATTTATCAGGTCGGCATCTTCTTCACCTTCAAAAGGAAAAGGGCCCATCCCCAATAAACCATTTTCACTTTGTAATACTACATCTATTCCCGCCGGGATATAATTAGCAACAAGTGTTGGAATGCCAATGCCAAGGTTTACGTAGTAACCATCTTTGAGTTCTTTTGCAATGCGTTGTGCGATCTGATTTTTATCTAAAGCCATTGTTTGAAAGGTTAAATCTTTTTACGTACCGTCCGTTGCTCTATCCTCTTCTCATAATGTTCTCCCTTAAATATCCTGTGAACATAAATGCCGGGGGTATGAATATGATCAGGATCCAGTTCGCCGGCAGGAACAAGTTCTTCCACTTCTGCAATTGTTATCTTACCAGCCATTGCCATCAGGGGATTAAAATTCCGGGCAGTTTCTTTATAAACAAGGTTACCATCCGTATCGCCCTTCCATGCTTTTACTATGGCGAAATCGGCATCAAAAGCCAATTCCATGAGGTACTCTTTTCCATTAAACACCCGCATTTCTTTACCATCAGCAACTTCTGTACCTATGCCTGCGGGCGTAAAGATCGCCGGCATTCCATATCCTGCAGCCATACACCTGGTGGCTAATGTTCCCTGCGGTATCAATTCCACTTCAAGTTCCCCACTAAGCAATTGCCTTTCAAATTCTGCATTCTCACCTACATAAGAGGAGATCATTTTTTTTACCTGCTTTTGTTCCAGCATCAGTCCGATCCCAAAACCATCCACACCCGCATTATTAGAGATACAGGTTAAATGTTTTACTCCTTTCTTTACCAATGCCGCAATGCAGTTCTCCGGAATGCCGCAGAGCCCAAAACCACCTAACATGATAATAGCATTGTCACTGATATCTGCGATCGCTGCTGCTGCATTATGATAAACTTTATTCATCTTCTTAGTGAATCCAATTTAGGATCTGTTACAATGTTACTGACCTTATCTCTGTTGGCTTTAACGATTACACTATCCAGCAAAGTTTTCATCAGGTTGGGATGGGCCTTATAATAATCGAGGCTTTTATAAAATACTTCCCTGGTAATATTATGTGTAGCAAAGACCTGTTTTTGCAGTTTTGCATTTTCTTCCTGTGCAATTGCTGAAGTATAGGTATTTATATGATGTGTGGTAAAAGCATCCGAAAGCATCACATCCCATAATACCCCACGCATTTCATCCGGCTTTAAAACATCCGCAGGAAGATTATTCTTATTTCCGCAGGAAGAAATCAAGATAATACTTAACACCAAAATAATGGGGCGGCTGATCATTTCAATTCGTCTTTGTATTTGGCAGCATTGGTGATATCCATCTTTTGCAGCAGTTCGGAAGCCCTGGCTTTATCCTGTTGGGGCGCTTTAGAAAATATTTTTATCAATTCGGTGGATTTTCCCTGGAAAAAGAACTGGTTGATCATTTTATTAGGGTTATCTGTGTTGAAATTGTTCAGGAGGTTCAGCACATTCAACACTTCTGTTCTTGCTGTATTCTCATCTTCATACAGTTTATCCATTCCCATGCGGTAGTAATTATAATATACATCATGCATGATGGTATAACGGCTGTTGAGCATATTCTCTACCAGCCAGTAACGGTTGCGTGTTCCGTCAAATGCTTTCCAGCCGGAAATGTTCCTGCCATCGGGGGCATTGTTAACGATATTCTGCGCCTTCTGAAAATAAATATCCCCGCCCCGCGGAGCAAAAGAGTCATAATCAAAAGCAAGGATCATGTCTACATAATAGGCAAATACAGCCGTAAGATTGGACACTTGCGCATCAGTACCTGAAACCCTGTTATCATTAAAATCCAGTTGCTGGAATTCTACATATTTGAAAGATATATTTTCATCCTGGTAATTAATGATGGGACAAAGGTAGGAGGTATTAAACACCGGCCTTGCTGCCTGTACGGTCAATGATGCATTGTACACATTGAGATCATTGGTGGCCTCAAGATTCAACAAAAAACTGCACTGGACCTTTTCATTTGCCGCAAAATTATCAGTTGTCCATTTGCGGTTATTCACAAAATTATTCAATGCCGTTTGAAGTGTACGGAATACGTTTTGATTGATATTGCCGCCAATGCGGTTGCTCACAACCGTTACCTTACAATTCAGTTCCTGGGCAGTTGAAAATTCGGCCACCAGGAGCAAAACGAATAATAAATTAAGTTTACGCATGTAATAATTGAATGATTGAATTTACAATATCTACGGCCACTTCTTTTTTTGATTTGATATCAAATGCATGCTCCCCGCCCTGCTTATCAAAAATAGTGATTTTGTTAGTATCATGGCCAAATCCGGCGCCCTCATCCCTGAGGGAATTGAGTATGATCAAGTCGGCATTTTTTGAATCCAGTTTTTTTAAAGCATTCGCTTTTTCATTGTTTGTTTCGAGTGCAAAGCCGATCAATAACTGCCCTTTTTTCTTTTTAGCGCCAAGGCTTTTCAAAATATCCTTTGTCTTGGTAAGGGTAATGGTAAGATCACCCGTTTCTTTTTTTATTTTTTCCTTTACAATAGTAGCGGGTGTATAATCGGCCACTGCGGCACTCATCACGGCGATGTCTGTTTTTGCAAAGATCGTTGAACAGGCTTTATACATTTCTTCTGCAGAACGTACTTTCACAATTTTAATACCGCTGCCGACTGCAATAGCTGATGGCCCCAGTACAAGGGTTACCATTGCACCCCGTTTACTCATTTCTTCAGCAATGGCAACACCCATTTTCCCGGATGAATGATTACCGATAAAACGAACCGGGTCAATAGATTCATAAGTTGGGCCCGCCGTTATCAATACTTTTTTCCCTTTTAATTCCAGTTTAGCCAAAAAAAACTCTTTAAGCCATAACACAATGGTTTCAGGCTCGGCCATTCTTCCATCACCGATCAATCCACTGGCCAGTTCTCCTTTTTCTACCGGTATGCAATAATTACCCCAGGAACTTATTTTCTTTAAATTATTTTTTGTGGTAGCGTGGTGCCACATGTCTTCATCCATTGCGGGTGCTACTACAACGGGGCAGGTAGCAGAAAGGTACACTGCCATCAACAAGTTATCGCAGCTGCCACCAGCCATTTTTGCCAGTGTATTACAACTCAGGGGTGCAATTAACATAATATCGGCCCAGCGGCCCAGCATTACATGATTGGCCCAGGAATCGCCTTCAACAAGATCGGTAAGCACCGGGTTCTTTGATAAGGTTGACAAGGAAAGCGGGGTCACAAAATCCTTTGCCGCTGCCGTCATCACCACTTTTACTTCTGCGCCGGCTTTTACTAATAGCCGTGTCAATACCGCCGATTTATAAGCGGCGATACTGCCGGTGATGCCCAATAATATTTTTTTACCTTTTAGCATTAAAAAATTCCTCTGAATTGCCCTTGGCTTTAAGCCCGGGGCAATTCAGAGGAATTAAAATTATGACATCTAATCTAAAAATGAAGCTAAATTATTGCTGTTCTTAACTAAACAGGTCCTCATCGTTTTTACGGAAATATACTTTATCCTCCATAAATTCTGAAGTCGCCAATAAGGCAGGATTGGGCATACGCTCGTAAGCTTTTGAGATCTCGATCTGCTCTTTGTTCTCATGAATTTCTTCGAGGCTGTCGGTATGACTGGCGAATTCTTCCAGTTTATTGTGCAGTTCCTCTTTCAAGGTAATATTGATCTGGTTGGCACGTTTAGCAATGATGGCGATAGATTCATATAAATTACCTGTCTTTTCCTTTATATCAGATAATTTTTTAGGTTCCACTACATTACTTGTATTAGCGCTTAACTGACGTCTGAGTTTGCTCATTTTTTATTTCTTTAATATGGTTTTGACTAAGATTTTTATATGATTCTGCGTCTTTCAACAACTTACTTTCAGGATAACGGTCAACAAAATCCTCGTATTCCGTGATCACTTTTTCAAATCGTTCGATCTGCTTCTCTACGATACTTTCTTTTGCAAAACGATAATAGGATTTAACCGTTTTCAATTTATATTCATCCCCTCTTACAGACTCCGGATAGTTATTGGCCAGGTTGGTAAAAGCAATTGCCGATGCCCTGAATTGTGCAAGGTTAAAATATAATTCTGCTGCCCTGTATTCCTTCTGTTCCAGTTTGGCCCTGCACTTATCAATGATCTCTGTTGCATCTTTCGTTCTTGTTGAACCGGGGTGCGTATTGATAAAGGTTTGCATCATCCCCATCGCCTTGGTTGTGTTCACCTGTTCCAGTTCCACTTTTGGAGATTGTTTATAAAAAGAATACGCGTGTAAATAATCCACTTCCTCTGCCCTGCTGCTGTTTGGAAAAGTTTCCAGGAATCCTTTGAAAAGGCTTTCTGCATCACGGTATTCCTTCATCATATAAAAACAATAGGCATCCTTGTAATACAGGTCTTCGAAACTCAAATTCCCTTTAAACACCGGAAATAGTTCTTCATATAATTGCTGGGCATTTTTGTACTTCTTTTTGGCAAAATACTCATCGGCCATTTTAAGCTTGTAATTGTAATCCTTGCTTTTAGCTACTTTACTGTATTTGTTGCAGGAGCTAAGCAGGGCCACCAAAAAAACCGCTGTAATTGAAAGTTTTATTATTCTCATAAAGGACTGCAAAATTAATGTAATTAAGTCAAAAATGACGGTAAATATGGAAATAGCCAAAAATGGCGAGTTAAGGATTTGATAAAGAGGGGGATATCCCGGCCTAACGTATCGCCTCATCAAGTTTGCCCCTATCCCCTAAATGCCAAAAAAGCCCCCCGTTGAACGGGGGGCTTATATAGAAAGCAATTGCTGTTCTTATTAATTACTCTTTACATCCACTACATTCTGACTGGTACCTTTACCTACTTCACAATTGGTAGTGATCCTGTCTGAACTAATGCCTTCCTTTTTGATCAGGTAGTCCTTAACAGCTTCGAGCCTCTTTTGGCAAACAGCCTGTGAAGCTTTAGATGTTTCGGGATAACCGGTAAGCGTGATGGTGCAAGTAGGATTTTCTTTCATCTTAGCTGCAATTGTGGAGAGCATAACTTTATTATCATCACTCAATGCCAATCCTTTGACTGTAAGACTTGGGTAATCACTAGGACATGCCTTTGTGGTATTGTTATTGTTGTTGTTATTCAGAGGTATCTTACTGCAACACTCAGGATCAGGGCATTTACCAACACCATCTGCATTAACAGGCTGACACTCTGTAGGAGTGATCAATTGTTTATCCAAACAATCAGGTACACCATCACCATCTGTATCTCTTGTTACACCATGTGTATCAACAGGGCATCCTGCAGGTGTATTTGGTTCCCTGTCGAGGTGATCACAAACGCCATCACCATCTGCATCAGGACAATCATTCTTAGGTATCTTAACATGACGGTGATTCATCAGTTCGTCATATGCATAATCCAATGGATTCAGCCACCATAAAGGTTCTACTGATTTAGCGCCAAGGTTAAAGTTTAAACCTATTGAGCCATAGTTATAAGAATCAAAATCGCGGGTCAATACTGGCCCACCCGGAGTATGTTCCTGCCAACGTTGTCCGTCTAAAAGATCATCCTTCACAAAGGTCCACCTGTCTTCAATAGCAAGGTTTATCCTTCTGCCTAATTTAAGTGCAACCCCGGCTAATACTGTACCGGAAGGTTTCAATGTACCACCTAATAGCTTTGGCCTCCTGGTGCTTTGACTTTCAGCATCTGTTTCATAGGTCTTATCCATTCCTGCTTTCAGGTCTTTCAGGATATCTTTCCGGTCTTTATATTCACCAGGTCCGTATTTGGCAAAAACTGTTTTAAACAATGTCGTATAATTGTTTCCCTGGGCATCCAAAGCATTTACCATTGATTTGTAAATAGTAGCTCCAATACCACCACCACCATATAATACGATACCGGTCTTTTGTTTGTGGAAACGAATATTATTCAATGTTACAATACCTTGCAGGCTTAGATCCTGCATATGGGTTTTGTAATTATAGTAAACCACGTTCTGCTCAGCTGAAAAATTACCGGCATGATCAGAATATACCAACTGGCCACTATTCAGTCTTTCTGGTGAAAAATACCTTTTACCTACGGGCAAATTGGTATTCCATGCAGGGTTATTATTGAAGTTCTCGGCCTCTACCCAATTCATACCTTTTGCAATACCATCAACGTATTGTAAACGTGCAGAAAATATATAACCGAATGCTTTTCTTACATGAACTGCGAAGTTAGGGTAAGTAAGCACTGTAGAAGAGACGTCTCCGCTAATTGTAAACAAACCGGTTGAAACACCTACTTCCCACATATTACGTGGTTTTGCAGGAAAATTATAAGAACCGTTCCAGAATTCGTTTTGCTGGGGCATTCTCTTTGCAGGGATCACAGAGGAATCATTAACCCCTCCTTTTACGCCAGGCTGAGCAAATGCGCCAGCTGACAGTAAGATTAATATCCCGAATAACAGTTTGTACTTTTTGTTGGCCATAACTTAATAATTAAAGAAATTTC
>JANYIM010000097.1 GCA_025362055.1 Bacteroidota bacterium | reverse complement strand
GTTATCTATTACCATTCCAGCAGCAGAAAATTTCAATGCCATTACCGGCAAAGGCGTTGAAGCAACAGTTGAAGGAAAAAAAGTATTGGTGGTTGGCCCTGGTTATTTGAAAGAGAACAAAATTGTTTTACCTGATGGATTTACTGCCAATGATACAGAAACTGTCGTGTTTCTGATTATTGATAGTAAACTGGCTGGATACATCGCCCTGTCAGATGAAATAAGACCTGAATCTGCTGAAGCGATTAAGACTTTAAGGGAAAACAAAATAAAATCCATTTTGCTTACTGGGGATAACAGCAAAGTTGCCAGGAGTGTCAGCGGGACACTGGGCATGGATAGTTTTATCGCCGAAGTGTTGCCGCATCAAAAATTGGAAAAAATAAAAGAATTGCAGGCCAAAGGAGAATTTGTTGCCATGACAGGTGATGGCGTTAATGACGCACCTGCTCTGGCCGTTGCTGATGTTGGCATTGCGGTTGGAAGTGGCAGTGATATAGCTGCCGAAACCGCAGGTATCGTGTTAGTGAACAGCAACCCGAAAGATATTGTGAGTTTGATTTTATTTGGGAAAGCTACTTACCGCAAAATGATTCAGAATTTAATTTGGGCTACCGGTTACAATATTGTGGCGTTGCCACTGGCCGCTGGCGTATTGTATAAACGGGGCATTTTATTAAGCCCGGCTGCCGGTGCTGTGCTAATGACAGTCAGCACGATTGTTGTCGCTATTAATGCAAGCCTGTTAAGAGTAAAAAAATAGTATGATGGAAGCCGCAAATCAAAAAGCACATTGTGAAAATATTTATGCATCCAGGGATGAAAAGACTTTTAGCTGGTTTCAGGAATATCCAAAAACATCAGTAGAATTTCTCAGCCTGTCTAATCTGTCTAAAACAGCCAATATTATTGATATTGGAGGGGGCGATAGCCATTTTGTTGACGCCTTGCTTGAACTGGGGTACCAAAATATTTATGTCCTGGATATTTCAGAAAGATCTATTGACAGGGCAAAATCCAGGTTAGGAATAAACGCAGATAGAATTACTTGGATCGTTTCAGATATAATCGATTATACAACCTCTGTAAAGTTTGATTTCTGGCATGACCGGGCTGCATTTCATTTTCTGACTACAAGTGAAAAAATAGACAGCTATATCCAAATTGCGAATACGTCCATAAAACCTGATGGATATTTTATATTGGGCACTTTTTCTGAAAATGGCCCAGCTACATGCAGTGGTCTCGAAATAAAAAAATATTCAGAGATTGCCATCTCCGCCAAATTTGAAAAATATTTTAGCAAGATAAAATGTATTGAAGAACTCCATGCCACACCATTTAATACACAACAGAATTTTTTGTTTTGCAGTTTTAAGAGAAAAAAAGGTGAAAAGTAATCCAGCAGAAAAATAGGTATAATGAAAAGTATCTTAGCAATAATTATTAGTTTAATCATTTCTTCCTGTGCTACTTCCCAGGTCATGAAAGAAATGGACATGAGCAAAAAAAAGGCAGGCCGGCAGGCGGCCTCTTACACCTGTTCCATGCATCCCGAAATACATGCTGCTCATCCGGGCAATTGCCCCAAATGTGGTATGAAACTCGTCAGGGAAAAAACCAAAATCGTAAAGCCGGCAGAAAAGAAAACCGCGCAAATGCAGAAGAGGAACGATAGCTCCAATAATCAGCCAATGAATATGAGCAAGGCCGATACTATGCCTGCAGGAATGAAAATGCCTGTACAAGAAGTTTCTCCCGTAACTTATACATGTGTGATGCATCCTGACATTCATGCCAGCAAGCCGGGTAACTGTCCGAAATGCGGGATGAAACTAATAAAGGAAAAAACCAAAACCATATCGGATTCAACTACAGGTAAACAGGACGTAATGCAAATGCCAGGAGATACTGCCAGCGGCAAATCCATGGAAGGTATGAAAATGAATGATGGCATGAACGGCATGGAAATGCCAAAAGCTGATGTGGGGCCTATCAAAACCATTATCAACAATACGCCGCCACGAATTGTCCGTTATGACTTATACGTGAATGATACCATAGTGACGTTCGGCAAAAAATCAAAACGCGCTATTGCTGTAAACGGTCAAATCCCCATGCCAACCCTCACTTTTACAGAAGGCGATACTGCGGAGATTTATGTCCACAACATGATGAATGAAGAAACATCCCTCCATTGGCATGGACTTTTCCTGCCCAACCAGTATGATGGTGTGCCCAATCTTACGCAGATGCCTATAAAGCCTCATTCCACGCATCTCTACAAATTTCCTATCGTACAACATGGTACACACTGGTATCACAGCCATACAGAATTGCAGGAACAAATAGGCATGTACGGTATGTTCATCATGAATAAAAGAAAAGAATGGGATATACCGACGGTTCCCGTGCTGATAAGTGAATGGATTGATATGAAACCCGAAGAAGTTCACCGGAGTTTACATGCTGCTACCGACTGGTTTGCCGTGCAAAAAGGTAGTACCCAAAGCTACTCCGAAGCAATCGCTCAGGGTCATCTTAAAACAAAAGTCACTAATGAATGGAAGCGCATGAACGCGATGGACCTGACAGACGTGTATTACGATAACTTTTTATTAAACGGTAAAAATCAGTATGAACAACCGCAGTATAAAGCGGGTGATAAAGTGAGACTGCGCATTGCCAATGGTGGCGCCTCAGATTATTTCTGGCTGTCCTATGCAGGAGGTAAAATAACAGTGGTGGCAACGGATGGCAATGATGTGGAACCGGTAGAAGTAGACAGGTTGATAATCGCTGTTTCTGAAACCTATGATGTCATAGTTATCATTCCTGACAATAAAAGTTATGAGTTCCTGGTAACGCCTGAAGACCGCACCAAACACGCTTCCTTATGGCTGGGTAGTGGAGAAAAAGTGGCGGCCGTAAAAATGAAGCGGCCTAAATATTTTGCGGGTATGAAGATGATGAATGACATGATGGACATGAAAGGAAATATGGTTGAAATGGAGGGAATGAAAATGGGAAATCAGATCATGGATATGAATACTGTTATGTACCCGGAAATAACCGGAGATGAACCATCTAAAAAAAGCAGGGGAAAAGATTCGGCATCCCGCCATGATACGCATGCTATGCAAATGCCCAATAACAACAGCATGCAGGGAATGAATATGGAAGCTGAATCAACTGATATAGTTACATTAAACTACAGCATGCTGAAAGCACCAGAAAAAACTACGCTTCCAAAAGAGGCGCCTGTCAAAGTACTTACATTTGATCTAACCGGTAACATGAACCGTTATGTATGGAGCCTGGATAATAAAGTGGTGTCTGAATCGGATAAGATATTAATAAAGCGAGGTGAAAATGTGAGGATTGTCCTGTACAACAATAGTATGATGCGTCACCCGATGCATCTGCATGGACATGATTTCAGGTTGCTTAACGGGCAGGGAGAGTATTCACCCATGAAAAAC
>JANYIM010000111.1 GCA_025362055.1 Bacteroidota bacterium | reverse complement strand
CATAATGGAAACACGCTTGGCATTATGTCCTTGTTGTTGATCGGTATCGCCATCAATGCAGTTTGTTTAAGCAGCACGGGCTTCATGAGTTATATAGCAAGAGACCCGCAGGCAAGAAGTATCACTTTCTGGAACCTTGGAACTTTTTCGGGAGCATCCTGGCAACAGGTTTTTATTGTGGGTACCGTTGCTACAATTATTTTTATTGCTGCCCTGCGTTATTCCAAACAATTAAATGCTTTATTGCTGGGGGAAGAAGAGGCTGCTTACTTAGGTGTGGACCCCGATAAACTGAAAAGAAGGATCATGTTGCTGAACACAGCCATGGTTTCTGTTGCCACGGCATTTGTGGGCGTCATTGCCTTTATGGGATTGATCGTGCCGCATGTGCTACGTTTACTGATCGGCAGTGATAATAAAAGACTATTACCTGCATCCATGATACTGGGCGCTACGCTGCTAACGTTGGCGGATATGTGCGCCCGACTGGTGCTGGCACCGGCAGAAGTGCCGATCGGTATCATAACTTCACTGGTAGGGGCGCCGATTTTCATCATCCTGCTAAAGCGATTCAATTTAGTGCAACACAAAGGAGGATACAATGCTTAAGACCGAAAGGATATATTACAGCATTGGAAAGAAACTGATACTGGGTGATATCAGTGCCGACTTTCAGCCCGGTGAATTCAATATGATATTGGGCCCCAATGGTTCCGGCAAATCCACTTTTTTAAAGATATTCAGTGGTGAATTAAGCAACAATGACGGAACCGTTTTTTACGGAGATAAAAAGATCGCAACCATAAAAAAAGAAGAACTCGCAAAATTCAGGGCGGTGATGAGCCAGCAACCGGAGTTAAGCTTTCCCCTAACCGTAGACGAAGTAGTGATGATGGGAAGATACCCGCATTTTAATTTCAATCCCAATCGAAAAGATGAAGCCATTTGTGATGAAGTGATGGAAAGGATGAACCTGCAGTTGTTCCGGAACAGGAATTACCTTACACTGAGTGGTGGCGAAAAACAGCGCGTACAATTTGCAAGGGTGTTGGCACAAATATGGGAAAAACCAGTCAATGGTTATCGTTACCTTTTTTTAGATGAGCCGCTGGCGAGCTTAGACATTAAATACCAGCAGGAGTTTTTGCAGATCGCCCGTGAGTTTGCAAAAACCGAGACTGTGCTGGTAGCCGTTTTACACGATATCAACCTGGCCATTCAATATGCAGATAAATTATATCTTTTAAAAGAAGGCGGGCTGGTTGCACATGGTAAACCAAATGATATACTTACCAGTGAACTGATAAAAAAGGTGTTTGATGTAGATGCCACGATCATTAATAATCCGCTTACGAATGAGCCGCTGGTAGTGTATAATAATGGATGAAGTTAAAAACTCCGGATCAACGCAACCTTGTTGGCGACAAGGATTAGCTACAACCCGCTAAAATAATCATACCCCCTCTCAAACCAATAATCCGGCGGCCGCTGGTTGCTGAAGTAGATGGTGCCGATGCGCTTAAGATGTTTGATGCCATATTTAACGGGAATGATCAGACGCAGTGGAGCGCCCTGGTTCATGGGCAGGGGTTGGCCATTCATTTCATAACAGAGAATTGTTTGAGGGTGCATGATACTTTTGGTATCGATGCCCACGTAATAGGCATTGTCGGGGGTGTGCAGTCCGGCATATTGCATCTGTGCCTGTTCATCAAGGCCATATTTTTTTACAAGGTCACTAAACTTTGCACCGCCCCAATGTGTGATCTGGCTCCAGCCTTCGATACATTTAAAATCGAAGATCACTTCTGTTTTGGGAAGCGCCTTTATCTCATCCAATGACACATAGAGGGTATCACCGGGTTTGCGTACAACCTGTAATTTCCAGGTTGCCGGGTCAAAATTATTTCCCATCCCGGCATCACCATTAACCCTTACTTTATGTACGGCCGCATCTAAAGAAAAATTCTTTGCAAGATGATCATCACTTAGCAACAAGGAACTGAACACCTTTTCATTGGTATTCAATACAGCCCGTAAAGGTTTTAATGCGCCATCCGATTCAGGCTGGCGATGCAGCCATATCCATCCAAAAATACAACCGGCCAAAAATAGGAAGAAGAACGAAAATGCGATCAGTGTTCTTTTCCTGATCTGTGCTGTGGATATGATCTCTTCTTTAAAAACAGGCATGGTTATGTATTTAATGGTGCTGTATTTGCTACTGCTTCCTCCTCAGGCTCAGCAATAGCAGGCGGAATGGATTCCACTTCGAACCCTGCGACCATTCCACGAAAATTATTCCATCCTGCAATGATCACCTGTACGATGTGTACTACAAAGAACAGGGAAAATAAAATGGTCAATATAAAATGTTCGGCCCTTGCCCATTCATATCCACCCAATCCTGCACAAAGCCAGTATAATTGCACGGGTTTGTAAATGGCAAGGCCGGTTACTAAGGAACCAAGGCCCATGATAATCACACCGGTATAGGCTATACGCTGAGCGGCATTGTATTTTTTTTGTGGGGGTAGGCCTTTCTTAATGCGCAGGTCGTGCAACAATACCTGCCATGCTTCCTTTAATGAACTTTTATTGGGGAAGATGAGTTTGTATTCTTTGGAGAATAATAAATACAATACATACAGCAAACCATTGATCGCAAACAGCCACATGAAAACAAAGTGAAGGCTCATTCCTTCGGCCAGGCGAAAAGGTATGTTTAACGCTTTGTTGAATGAATCGGGGAAAAATTTAAGTATGGTCTTATCTCCCCAACCTAACCTGTACACATCATTGGCCCAGTAGATCAGTAAACCACTCCAGATCATTATGGCTAATACCGGAAAATTTATCCAGTGAAACCAACGAATGGCGAGCGGATGTTTTTTTATGATCTTTTTATTGGGCAAGACGGTTAGTTTGATAAGTTGCAATTTCTTCTTCCCAAATCTAAGGCTTCTTTGGCACAAATGCCAGGCTCGCAGAATTCATACAGTAACGTAATCCTGTAGGCTGCGGCCCGTCATCGAATACATGTCCAAGATGTGCGCCACACCTGCTGCAGTTCACTTCTGTGCGCTCCATTCCGATGCTATTGTCTGTTAACTCTTCCACGTTATTCTTTGCCAGTGGTTTCCAGAAACTGGGCCATCCTGTTCCACTGTCGAATTTGGTATCCGAATTGAATAATGGTTGCCCGCAACAGATACAATTATACTGGCCTTCCTTATGATTATCCCAGAACTTGCCGGTATAAGGGCTTTCCGTTCCTTTTTTACGGGTTACCTGGTATTGCTCAGCTGTCAATTGCTTGCGCCATTCTGCATCTGTTTTTGTGACCGTGTATTTTTTTACCTGGGCATTGGTGCATGCGGCTGTTGATAAGATCAGGGCAGCCATTAAGATACTTTTCATATAATTATTTGTTTAGGATATCTACGAAAGAGGAAGATTCCCGGTTTTTTACGCTCCGATCCTTTAACAACTTATTAAGTAATAAATTTAAGTATTAATTTTGAGCGATAAAGTTAATTCGATGGGCATATTCAACCAGATAGCGGAATACTTATATATCAAGAAAAAAGACCCCAATGCTCCACGTACGCAGTGGATGAAATATATGCATGGGATCAACAGGTTGTCTATATTACTGTTTTTGCTTGCGATGGTGATATTGGCAATAAAACTGTTGGTGAAATAATATTCATTTTACCCTGGCTTTAATGATCTGCCCTGGCTTTAAGTGATTTGTCCTGGCTTTAATGATTTGCCCTGGCTTTAAAGCCAGGGTTAGTCAGAAAATCATAAATGATTTTCGCTGCATTCTCTGATGCATGCCCGCCTTTGCTCAACAATTGTTTTAATGCAGCATAATCTTCCTTCAATTGTTTTTGCTTTGTCTCATTGGTCAATAATTCTTCCAGCTCATGCCGAAGATTTTTTACGGTCAGTTCATCCTGTATCAGTTCTTTCACTACTTCCTTATCCATTATAAGATTGACCAGTCCGATGAATTTTATTTTAATGAGCCTTTTGGCGATCTGGTAAGACAGGGCCCCACCTTTATAACAGATCACTTCGGGTACGCCAAACAGTGCGGTTTCCAAAGTGGCGGTACCACTGGTCACCAATGCTGCTTTTGACAGGGATAATAATTCGTAGGTCTTGTTTGCAACAGAGGATACATTATTATACGGTGCTAAAAGGTTCGTGTAAAAAATTTCGTCTATCCCGGGTGCTTTGGCCACTATGAATTGATATCCCGGAAAATATTTTGCTACTTCCAGCATGATAGGAAGTTTTTTTAAGATCTCCTGCTTTCTGCTCCCGGGAAGGAGGGCGATAAGCGGATGATCGCCGGTAGATAGTGGGTACTCAGGGGCCCGTGGCCCGTGGTGGGTCATCGTTGCATTTTCAACTTTGAACTTATCTATGACCTCCACCAATGGAT
>JANYIM010000108.1 GCA_025362055.1 Bacteroidota bacterium | reverse complement strand
GCCTGTGGTTGCGGTGCTTTGATATCCAGGATCAAACCGGCTTCTTCAGCAGCCCGGAAAGTGTTAGCACCAAATGCACCTATTTTAGTTCCGTTCTGTTTGAATTTAGGGAAATTCTCTAAGAGACTTTTGACACCACCGGGCGTAAAGAAACAGATCACATCATAGTTTCTTGCCATTACTTCGGTTATGTCATTACTGATGATCCGGTAAAGTACCGGTGTGGCGTATTCGCAACTATTTGATTTCAGCCAGTTGGTGATCTCACTGTCGAATGATTCGGAACAAGGGTATAAGAATTTCTCATTATCCTTGTGCTTATTGATCACATCAAACAGGTTCTTATTAGTACCATCAGCTCCGTAAAAAACTTTCCGCTTGCGGTATAGAATGAATTTCTGAAGGTACAGGGCAACGGCTTCTGTGATGCAGAAATATTTGGTGTCCTGCGACACACTGATCTTCATTTCATCGCAAATGCGAAAAAAATGGTCGATCGCATTACGGCTGGTGAATACCACTGCAGTGTAGTTGGCAATATCTATCTTTTGCCTGCGGAAGTCTTTAGCAGGAATCCCATCAACAATAATAAAAGGGTGAAAATCGAGGTTCAGGCTGTGCTTCCTGGCG
Source organism: Bacteroidota bacterium (assembly GCA_025362055.1). GTDB lineage: Bacteria > Bacteroidota > Bacteroidia > Chitinophagales > Chitinophagaceae > Ferruginibacter. Next base: position 49,042 of record JANYIM010000108.1, on the reverse strand, counting down.
AGGTCAAAATACGGAGACTTTTCTCCATCCGGCTTAGGTTGGGTAATAAGTATTTTCTTAACTGCTTTAGCTGAGCTTTCAGCGTGTTTTGACCCGTTTTTAATCATACTTAGGTTCCCCTGTGGAAATGCAAAATTACAGGTTTTTATTTAATAAAATCACTAAGCCCTTGTAAATCAATAAAAGCGGCAGTAACTCAAGCCCAACAATGTATAGGAGCAAATGGAAACGGCTAACTTTCAGCTGGTTCTGAAGCAATCCGTATGACCTGAAGAACCTTAATAAAAGGAGAAATCCTGTGATGCCAAGCGATATCAATACGGCAGTTTTTACAATAATGTTATCGGAAAAGGCCATCAGAATTATAAAAGGCACGAGGAAAATACCCATGATCTTATTTATGAGGAAAAGAATGAACACATAGGTATTGGTTTCTTCCTTGTAACCGGTGATCCAACCGGTGAATTTGAGCGTACAGAACTTGAAGAAATAGATAAATCCCAGGAGGCCGATGCAGGAACCTATAACCACCCAGCTGTTTTGGAGGTTTACCCAGTGATAATACACTAGTAGAAAGTAGATATATAGCCCGCCGCTAATGATAAAAAACAGGTTAAAGAACAAGGACGGCAGTTTTGCCTGTAACAATTGGTCGGTCAGTTGACTCTGCCGCAGGGATGTATTAAAAAATACCCTGAAAAGGTTGCTGAAATATCGTGGAAAGAAAAATCTGAAAAATGCCAGTAATAATACCAAGGCTGTGAGTAAATAAAACATGGCATCCCCGGATCTCACTTTTTTATATTTTACAGCCAATGAAACCGGGATACCGGTGCTGTTCAATAAGCTGTTTTGTATAATAACACTTGAATCGTGTTTGATCAAAACTTGCGTGGAACTTGTAATAGCCAGTGAATCTTTGGGTACTATAGCTGTATCGGTTTGCTGTGCCGATATTAAAACAGGGGAGGCGATACAAAAGATCAATAAAAAAAATACCTGTTTCACTACTACATGGTTTTAGCTGCAAATGTAATACCGATACTGCTATGAAAATGGGGTGATCTATTGATAATATTTTCACAGGCCAGGAAAACAACGGGAGTTATTACAAAAACAATATCCTTAAAAATAATTGACATAACCAAAATGTATTTTCGAAGACTCCCGCAGGCTAAATTTCACATCATCTCTTTTACCAACCGCATAGCTGATATTCAATAAACCAAACTTAGTTTCAAAAGCAAGGCCAAGACCGGTACCTATAAAATTATTCTTTACATTCACCGACTGGTATTTATTTCTAACCAACCCGCCATCAATAAACCCAAACAGGAATGAATTGAGCGCAAGCCGGTAACGGTATTCAGCCGTTAGTACGCCATACTGCGTTGCATAAATACTTTCTTCATCAAACCCTCGTAGTAACCTGTACCCTCCTATTTGAAAAAGTTCATTTCGAAAGATGCCGGGGCTGATAAAGGCACCCATATTGACCGCTGCTTTGAATGTTGCCTGCTTTCCTACAGGAAAATAATGAGCACCCATCAGTTTTACCCTTAGCTGGTAAGATTGGGGTTTTACGGAATCATACAGGCTCGCATAATTGAAAGTAGGATCCTTGATGCCGATGATCTCATTATTCTTTTTGATGGTCTTGATACCAACTGCCGTGGTGATCTTTACTTCGTTGCCCGTTCTGGGATTGAGTTTGTAATCTGTTTTATTCCAGTCGTAGTCCAACCCAAAATTAACAGCACTGACATCAATATTAGGCGGAAGTTTTTTTGTTGCGATCACCTGGTTGGTATCTACCCCGCTTCCCAGTAAAAAACTATTCTGCCATTGCATGAATACCTTGCCCGATTGATTGGCAGATAAAATATACTGAAGCCCCAGTTGTGCATTCACCTGTAAAAAAGTAGAATCTTTTTTAAACAGGTCGAATAAAAAATCAAAGCCAAAAGAGGAATTGAAAATGTAAGGTTTCTGGTAACCCAGGTTAAGCCTCGGTGATTTTGGCTGCAATTGCTGCCAGTTCAATAAAATACTTTCGCCTGTATTCAATACATTTTTAAGATCAAGATTTACATCGGCAGTTAATTGCAGCTTGCCGGTGCCGCTGCTGGAAGGTAAAAATCCGATCAAAAAATTTGCCTGGCTGCTGCGTTTAGGCACCAGGTAAAGATTAAGGATAGCACCCGAACCTAACATCGTGATATCATTTGGTTGTGCTTCCTGTACATAAGGTAATTCGAGCATCCGCTTACCAACCTGTTCCAGCTTTTCCCTGTTATAAAGGCTACCTTTGGGAATGTTCAAATAATGTTGGAGAAATGTTTTTGAGATCTTTGCTTTTCCAAGTATCCTTATGCTGTCGATATGATACAAAGGCCCTTTTTTTGCATTCAGCAATGCGTCTATCTTATCATCATCCAGTTTTATACTGTCTAAAAAAACTTCAGCGAAGGGATAACCGATCTTTTCATAATAACTTACTACTCGTTGCTGCACGGCCTGCAATTGTTGCATATTGAGAAGTTTGCCAGAAAAATTTCTTTCAATAAAACCACTTTCATCCATTGCCCTTTTTTCAATATTCCCCGGTGTTAATTTTATCCAGCGGTACTGTTTTCCTAAAAATAATTTTATTTGGGTGAAGGCCGCTTTCTCTGAAACGCTATCTACTGAAGCAGTAGGATATCCCTTAGTGCCCAATAAAGCAGTCAACCTGTTTATATAGATCTCACAGGAGAATTTACTGTCGAATGTGGTTTGTAACTTTAAAGGCTGCGGGTCAAAGGACCTATCTTTGTCGATGAATTGAATGTGTAACTGGTAAGTGGTAGCTGGAGGTTGAGCGTTGACAGTTGGCAGCAAAATGCAGTTGAATAATATCGCCAACAAAAGTTTTCTTCGCCCTATCATTTTTATTTTTATCATTATGCTTATTCAAATCTAAAATATTATCCCGATAGTTACCGGGACTAAACCTAAAATCTTTGCCAGGCATTTATATACATATTCCTTTTTGCAAACGTGCCTGCCATTATTGTAATTTTCATTTCTCAACTTCCCTGGATAGCAGGAAGGATATGATCGATGCAATAGTGAATGAGGTTCGCCTCACTCCTATTTCTACAAGCACAGCAGGGAATATTGAAACCCTTTACTTCGGTGGCGGCACGCCAAGTATCCTTGATACTGATGAACTGACAAGGATCATTGAAGCATTAAAACAGCAATTTATTTTTGTTGCGGATATTGAAATTACCCTGGAAGCAAATCCTGATGATATCAATGCTAAAAAATTAATTGAATGGGGATCCGTTGGCATAAACCGGCTGAGTGTTGGCATACAGAGTTTTGGAGAGGAAGAATTGCGATGGATGAACAGGGTACACACAGCAGAAGAATCATTACAATGCATTGATAGGATCTTTGAAGCAGGTTTTACAAATTTTTCTGTTGACCTGATCTATGGCTCGCCATTACTTACTGATGATAACTGGAAAAGGAATCTTGATCTCGTATTTGAAAAAAACATTCCGCACATTTCCTGCTATGCATTAACGGTGGAGCCAAAAACCGCATTGGATAAAATGATCACATTAAAAAAAACAGCCCCGATTGATGCAGAAAAACAGGCAAGGCAGTTTATATCATTGATGGAGCGCATGGAAGCTGCCGGGTACGACCATTACGAGATCAGCAATTTTGCAAGACCGGGCATGCGTAGCCGTCATAACAGCAGTTATTGGCAGAATAAAACATATTTTGGATTTGGCCCTTCAGCACATTCGTTCGATGGTAATAGCAGGAAGTGGAACATCGCTAATAATGCGCTATACATGCGATCTATAGAAAAAGGGATGATCCCGTTTGAAGAGGAAGTGTTGACAACTACACAAAAATTGAATGAATACATCATGACGGCGTTGAGAACAGTGGAAGGATTGGATATTGAACGAATAAAAGAAATTTTTGGGGTTGAGTTTAAAAATAAGCTGCAAGCGGCAAGTGGAAAATGGAAAGCGGGTGGGAAAATTTTAATGGAAGGCTCCAGGCTTATACTTACGAAAGAAGGGAAATTATTTGCTGACGGAGTTGCATCAGACCTGTTTTTTTGAATGCGTGAACCTTTTTCTGAGGTGCTTTACCATCTCTGCCAGTGTGAGGCAAATAACCATAATGATCAAAACGGTACTGCTGATATTTGAGAAGGAGAAAGGCATGGTTTTATTCTTATCTAAAGTTAACAAAAAAAAATCAGACCAGTGTCTGCTCTATTTTGTTAAACCCCTCTGCCACGGGTAGGTTTTCCCATAAGATCTTATAGACGGTTTCTGCTATCGGCATTTCAGCAAGAATTGTTTGATTGATGATGTGCATGCACTTACTGGCATTATAACCTTCAGCAACCATGGTCATCTCCAGCCGGGCAGCTTTTACAGCATATCCTTTACCGATCATGTTCCCAAAGGAGCGATTGCGGCTATGCAGGGAATAACAGGTAACAAGCAGGTCACCGAGGTAAACGGAAGCGGCATAGTTGGTAGTATGCTGTTGATCGTTGATCGCTGGTCGCTGGTCATGTTCGATCGATCCAACCTGTATATTTTGAATGCCGGCCTTACGTAAAAACCCTGCCATTTCATCTGCGCTGTTGGCGATCAGTACGCTTAAAAAATTATCGCCATAATCAAGTCCGTGTGCCATACCGGCACCAACCGCATAAATATTTTTTAATACAGCTGCAAACTGTACGCCATAGATGTCGTTGTTCTCAACAGTGTTCAGGTAACCCGTTTTAAAGTAGCCAGCCAGTTGGTGAGTAGTGGCTTCATCAATACCTGAAAAAGTGAGATAGGATAATTTTTCTGCAGCAACTTCTTCTGCATGGCAGGGGCCCAGTACTGTAAAATAATTTTCCAGTTTTACGGCAAACTCATTTTTCAAATAATCGTTCAGCAACACATTCTGTTCGGGCAGCATTCCTTTGATCGCAGAAATGATCTTCTTTCCTTCAAAAATATTTCTGTCCAGTTCATTTAACGCAGTTTCAGCATATGCAGAGGGAACTGCAATTACGATACAATCACAATTATTTATGACTTCGGCAGGATCGGTTGTAAGGCGGAGTTTATCGATATCAAAATGAACAGCAGATAAATATTGCGGATTATGCGCTCTTGTTTGTAAGTATTGAATGGCGGCTTCGCTGCGGTTCCACCAATAAATGGTTTGCCCGTTATCGGTTAATATCTTAGCCAGTGCAGTGCCCCAGCTTCCGCTTCCCAGAATTCCAAATTTCATCATTGCTTCTTATTGATCGTTGGCGTTGATTGTTGGCCGATCGTATAATTCAAGGTGTATTTATTATTGATAAGGCTCCTGCAACTGAAAGTAGGCCAGCGATCAACTTCTTACAATCCTAATTTATCCACCGCCAATTGGGCCGCGATCTGGCTGGCGTCTTTTTTATTATACCCTTTTGCTTCAGCGATCAATTCTCCGTCAACTGTTGCTCCGATGGTGAACAGGCGGCGCCCGTTTTCAAATTTTTCATTGAGTGTTTCAAACTCCAGCGCCTTACCATTCTTGTTTGCCCAACCGTATAATTTGTTCTTGATATTTATTTCAATCACTTCCAGGTCATCGATAAAAAGATAAGGCATGATAATATATTTTTCCACCCATTGCTGTGTACGGGAATATCCTTTATCCAGGAATACTGCACCGATCAATGCTTCAAGGGTATTGCCAAATATCTGAGATATCTTGAGGGAGTTATCGAACTTGTTATAAAAAGTGATCTTCTTTAATCCCATTTTCAATGCAATGTCATTCAGTTTCTGGCGATTCACCATTTTACTTCGCATCTCAGTTAAGAAGCCTTCGCCTTTGTAAGGGTATTTCCTGAAAAGATAATGTGCTACGATGGAACTTAGAACGGCATCACCCAGGAACTCCAGCCTTTCATTATTTTCATCCGCTCCTTCCCTTACGCTGCGATGGCTGAGTGCTGTTTTATATAAGGCAACATCGCCGGGAGTAAAGCCAAGGACGTTACTGAGTTGTTTTCGAAACTCCTTGTTCTTGTTCTGTCCGCCAAAAAGATTTTTTATGAATTGCAAAATCTGTAAAAATATATTTACCCGAAATTAAAGTTTTTTTGGCAGACCTGCCCGAATGAATTCGTTTAGACGGGATGGTACAAAGGGGAAAGATCATTACAAAGAATCACAGAAACAGTTCAATTATATTTTTTGAAAGCACTCTTTGTATATCGCTGTGCATCCTATGATCAACTGCGAGGAATAAAAGATCAGGCAACATACTTCTTCACGATCACGCTTGCATTATGGCCGCCAAAACCAAAGGTGTTGCTGAGCGCTGCATTTACGGTACGTTGTTGCGCTTTATTGAAAGTGAAGTTCAATTTAGGATCGAGGTCGGGGTCGTCTGTAAAGTGATTGATAGTAGGAGGAATGATATCTTTTGTAACAGCCATGATACAGGCCAATGCTTCCAATGCACCGGCGGCACCCAAACAATGGCCCGTCATACTTTTAGTAGAACTTATATTAAGATCATATGCATGTTTACCGAATACATTTAAAATGGCTTTTGTTTCGGCAATATCACCCAAAGGCGTTGATGTTCCGTGTACATTGATGTAGTCGATATCTTCTGGTTGCATACCTGCATCCTTTAAAGCAACTTTCATAACATTCTGCGCGCCCAGTCCTTCGGGATGTGGTGCGGTGATATGATGCGCATCAGCGCTGGCGCCACCACCGGCAATTTCGCAATAGATCTTTGCTCCTCTTGCCAGGGCATGTTCAAGACTTTCCACCACTAATACACCCGATCCTTCTCCCATTACAAAACCATCCCGGTCTTTATCAAAAGGGCGGCTTGCAGTAGATGGACTATCATTTCGTTCGCTTAATGCCTTCATGGCGTTGAACCCACCCACACCGGCAGCACATATTACAGCCTCACTTCCACCTGTAATAATAATATCGGCCTTATTTAACCTGATAGTATCATAAGAATCAATGATGGCATTCGTTGAAGATGCGCAGGCACTAACCACGGCATAATTAGGTCCCCTGAAACCATAACGCATGGAGATCTGCCCTGCGGCAATATCCAATATCATTTTAGGAATAAAGAAAGGATTGAAACGGGGAGTACCATCGCCGAGGGCAAAATTGGAAACCTCTTCCTGAAAAGTTAAGATACCGCCAATACCACTAGCAAAAATTACGCCCACCCTGTCTACATCAACATTTTCTTTGCTGATCCCTGCATCTTTTACTGCTTCATCTGCTGCAATAAGTGCAAATTGGGTAAAGCGATCAATTTTGCGGGCCTCTTTACGGTCCAAATAGTTGGTAGGCTCAAAATTTTTAACTTCACAAGCGAACCTGGTTTTAAACTTAGCGGTATCGAATTGTGTGATATTATCACATCCACTTACACCAGTAGCCAGGCCCTGCCAATATTCATCGACAGTTTTGCCCAAAGGAGTCAGGGCACCCAATCCGGTTACTACAACTCTTTTTAAAGCCATAAATTCGCCTGTGATAATTAATGTTAATTACTTAGCATGTTCTTCTAAGTAAGCATTGGCCTGACCCACAGTGGTAATGGTCTCAGCCTGCTCATCCGGAATAGAAATATTAAATTCTTTTTCAAATTCCATGATTAATTCAACGGTGTCCAAGCTATCGGCACCTAAATCATTAGTGAAAGAAGCTTCGGGGGTAACCTCTGCTTCATCAACACCTAATTTGTCAACAATTATTTTCTTTACTCTTGTTGCAATGTCTGACATGGTAGTAAAATTTAGTTTGTACTGGTTGCAAAAATATACTTTTTGCAATAAATACAAAGAAATAGATATTGAAGGGTAAATGGGCGTTTTTAAACAGCTCCTGTTAATGCAGCAAAATGCACCGGAGTATATTTTGTAAGGGCTAAAAATGCCTCTGGCCCCGTGGTTCTTATTACAAAAAAAATTGTATATTGTTAGTCCTTCCCCTTCCAAAAACTAGCAGATCCTTATAAAATATAACGGTTATGGCCTTAAAACAGATAGACCACGGTACCAAAGAATACCTGCAAATGATAAAGTTGCGCAAGGAGATCCTGCGGCAGCCGCTTGGTCTTTCCTATGCCCCGGATGAACTTGCAAGGGAAAAAGAAGATATCCTGATCGGCGCATTTGATGATGATGAGATGCTGGCCTGTTGCCTGATGACAAAGGTTGATAACAAGTGCCTTAAGCTGAGGCAAATGGCTGTACAAAACAATTTACAAGGTAAGGGTATTGGCGCAAGTATGATGAGTTTTGCCGAATTGGTTGCCCGTGATAAAGGCTATAAAAAATTAATTATGCACGCCCGTAAAACGGCACTGGGTTTTTATGAAAAGTTAGGCTATAAAGTCGTTGGAGATGAATTCATTGAAGTAACGATTCCACATTTTGTGATGGAGAAGAAGTTGTAGAAAGGAATTTATCTAAGCGGGCAAAGGGGAAAAGAACTGTTTCGGGAAATCTTCTTTTTCGCTTTTTCTCTTTTTACCCCTTAGCCAAAATTATTTCTTTATGATCTTGGCTTTAAAAATCTTTCTTGCTTCCTGCAACTCATCTCCTTCAAATGCCTCCTTTGGCACGATGAAAAAAGAACGGCTGTTAAAATACAAATGAAAAAAATACGGACTCTCCATCCATGTGCTAAATTCCTCCCAGGGCCAGGACCTGCCTCCCCTGTCGTTTTCGATCCTGAATTCTTTATTTGATAAGATAGCCTGGAAGCGATCTTTAAATGTGGCAGCTTTTCTGTAGATCATCTTGGGTAACAGGAACCAAAAAACGATCATCAAAAAAAACCATAATACCGAACTGATCAAAAAAGCAAGCGGGGATATTTTCTTAAAAAAGAAGAATCCTGCTGAAACGATGGCAAAGACATTCACCAGTATCATCATCACTTTTATTTCGGGGCGCGTAATGAAATGATAGCGCAACGCTTGTATAACTTTTCCTTTATTATAGGTAAAAAATTGTGAGGTCATAAAACAAAGATAATGGATACGCTTTATTGGGTACAAATATCTCCGGCCACCATGCCTCCTCCATCTGCCGGCATGCCTCCGATGAGGTGACCTCTTAAAGCTGCATTTATAAAATTCACCCTCCTGTTTGCTGCCCTTCCTTCTGCAGTATTATTATCATCAACGGGTTTGGTTCCGCCAAAACCAACTGGCAGCAAGCGTTTACAATCAACGCCCATGGCTATCAGGGCAGCACAAACTGCATAAGCCCTTTTTTCTGTTAAGGTTTGGTTTACGGTAGCATTACCCGAATTATCAGTATGACATTCTACCCGCAACAAACTGATGTAAGACTTATCATCGAGATATTTCTTTATGACCTTCAATGCATCATCGCTTTCAGGAGTAAGCACCGCCGAACCGGTTTCAAACGAAACTGTTTTACCGGTCTTTACTTCATTGCCTTCTATTTTATAATCCTGCGCAGAAGAAGTAAATGCTGCGAGGATAAATAATATTATGATTGCTCTTTTCATTGCTTTATATTTTTTCAAATATCCGCACTAATCACAATATTCTTATACCCAGTGGTGGGTAGATCTCAATTTTTATTGATTTTATACAACTCATTCCGCTTTTTCGTCAACTCGCTCCTTTTTGATTGCACTGTCTATTAACCTGTGGTAATATTGATAACTGAAGCTCATAACCAAATAATTTATCAATATTTAAAAACTACAATCATGAAGATCTTAAAAATGTTACCATTCCTTGCCTTAGGCTTTATCGCTTTAGAGGCAACCGCTCAAACTGAAGCTCCTAAAGGATTCAGTAAAGGAAGTGTTGTTTTGGCTGATAACTCCACTGTTAGTGGTTATGTAAAAGACAATATCAAAAGAGATGCCGCTGTGATAGTATTCAACGAAGGGAAAGAGAAGAGTTATAATGGCTCCGACCTAGTTGCTGTTGAAATAGCCGGCAACAATTTCATCTGCATTAAGGGCGATTTTTTTAAAACTGTTTGCAGCGGTGAATTAAGTTTTTTGCAAAAATCAAGCGATGCTTCTTCTACCGCCTCCTTTAATGGTACAGAAGCCATGTTCAATAATGGCACAGAAGGTAACCCAGGCGATTATTTCATTTATGATACCAGGATCAAAGAATTAAAATTAGTCTCAAAGAAGAACCTCAACGAGGTCACTACCAGGGCTTTTGAAGGATATGGTCCTGCAATAGAAAAAGCAAAGACAGCACAAACTGATATCGCTAAACTGAAAGAGGCGGTTGAAGTATACAATGGCCGCAAAGGGAAATAAGTTTTTGGGCTGGAACGAAATAAATGACAGGTATTCCTATATCAATGGAATACCTGTCATTTTTAATAACTTTACCATATGAGGCGTACAAATTGTAAAATAGGATTCAATGACGGGTGGCTGATCTTGTTCACCATTCCTGTTTTAAGCTTCATCGTCCCCATCGTATTCATGGGCTGCCGCTTTGGCAAGCCCCCCTATTTCAGCTGGGATAAATATTTCATCGCCTTTTTTATAACTGTTGCCTTGTGGTTTGGCGATAGGTTAATCATGATCTGGAGCCGCGGCAAATATCCTCTATTCAAGGATGTTCGTAAACGCCTGATCCACCAGTCGGTGAGCATGTTCCTGTTTACCGTTATCGGGAATAATTTGTTTGGCTGGCTTATGGATGATATTATTTTCAAGGGCAGTTATGGCAGCCATTTCAGTACCAATATTCTTATCAATTCGAACTCAGCCGCCATATTCTGTACTATCATGGTCATTGCCATTTATGAAAGTATTTACTTCATGAATGAGTTGAAGAAATCTGTTGAGGAACAGGAAAATTTAAAAAGAGAAAGTCTGAATGCACAGCTGAGTGCATTAAAGACACAGGTGAATCCCCATTTTTTATTCAATAACCTGAATACACTCTGCGCCATCATTCCGGATGATCCGAAACAAGCCATTGATTTTGTGCAGGAGATGTCGAAAGTCTATCGCCATATTTTAGACGTAAAAGAGGAAAAGACGATCCCTTTAAAAGAAGAATTAGATGTTTTGAAGGCCTATGGTTTTTTATTAAAGACAAGGTTTGGGAGCAATCTTGATATTGACATCAATATTCCAGATGAAAAGTTACAGCAGCGGATCGTTCCGTTCTCACTGCAATTACTGATGGAAAATGCCATTAAGCATAATATTGTTTCATCAGAAAAGCCTTTACGGATCAATGTATTTTCTGAGAATGGTAATCTTGTGGTAAGCAATAATCTACAGGTAAAGAACCAGGTCTATGAATCAACCGGCATCGGGCTCGACAATATCCGCAACCGTTACAAATTATTGGGAGATAAAAAAGTTAAAGTGACCGAAAGCGGTGAGAATTTTATTGTTTCCATTCCCCTGTTAGAAAATTAATATGAAGGTAATAATCATAGAAGATGAGACCCCGGCGGCCAACAGGCTTACCAAATTGCTTCATACTATCAATGAGGAGATAGATGTGGTGTGCAGGCTCGATAGTGTAGTATCCGCTGTACAATATTTCCAGTCGGCCACAGAACTCGACCTTATCTTCATGGACATACAGCTTGCTGATGGCCTGAGTTTCGACATTTTTCACCAGGTAAAAATAAAGGCACCCGTAATTTTCACTACAGCATTTGACCAGTATACTTTAAAGGCTTTTAAGGTTAACAGTATCGATTACCTGCTAAAACCAATTGATCAACATGAGTTAGCAAGAGCAGTAGAAAAATACCGGCAATTATATCATAAAAAAAATGATGATTTTTCTGAAAAGATACTGAAGCTGGTACAGGAGATGAATACAGCGAAATACAAAGAACGTTTACTGGTAAAAAGAGGACAGCAACTCAGTTATATAAAAACAGAAGCCACTGCCTTCTGTTATGCCGATGGCAAACTTTGCTACGCCGTTGATTTCAACAACAACAAACACCTGCTGGAAAATAATCTTTCGCAATTAGAAGAACAATTACAACCCAATAAGTTCTACCGCATCAACCGGCAGTTGCTGGTAAATATCGAAGCAATAAAAAAAGTACATACCTGGCTGGGCGGAAGATTGAAACTAGAGCTGTTGCCTGCAACAAATGCTGAAACCGTGGTGAGCCGTGAAAGGGTAAATGCATTTAAGGATTGGTTGGGGCAGTAACGAAATCCCCTGTTGGCGGTTGAAAAACCCGACAGCAGTAATTTGGAAACCCAATCCCTTCTTTTAATGAGGTGTAAATCACAGAACGCTTAAACAATATTATTTTATCGCCGACAGGGTTTGCAACCGCTCTCGGGGATTATAAAGATTTCGTTCACAAAAAAACCACCAGCTTTTACACTGATGGCTTTCTTATATGTTTGTGCTATTCAAACCAATTTAACTGCAACCCATGCTATTACCGCAATTCAAACATTTGTAACAGGTGCCGCTGCGTACGGTGATATGTCCGCAGGTATTGCATGCAGGCGCATCACTTTGCATGCTTTTAGCTGCTGCATTTACGGCGTCCATTCCATTGGGGGCTTTTGTAACGTGTGCCGTGCGGTGTTGCGCCTTTGCGGGTTGACCATTGGTTGCTGTGGATGGTTGTACGCTTCCATTAGATGTGCCAATTACCCTTACTTCACTTAATTCGGGTTTGCGTTCACCGATCGTTGGTGTTGCAGGGTCCCATTCTTCGTTGCCGAGGTTCTGCACTTCAGGTGCATCTAATACATGAACAAGGTCATTTCTTCCCAGGTATTCGTATGCAAGGGAGCGGAAGATAAAGTCAATGATAGAAGTAGCGCTTTTAATATTCGGATGTTCCACCATGCCGCTTGGTTCAAAACGGGTGAATACAAATTTTTCTACATATTCTTCCAGCGGCACGCCATATTGCAAGCCAATGGAAATGGCAATGGCAAAACAGTTGAGCATACTACGCATGGTAGCGCCTTCTTTGGCCATGTCAATGAATATTTCGCCCAGTGTCCCATCGTTGTATTCGCCGGTACGCAGGAACAACGCCTGTCCGTTGATCTTCGCTTTCTGTGTAAAGCCCCTACGCTTTGCCGGTAGCGCCCTGCGTTCCACGATCATGGCGAGCTGGCGTTTAAGGGTTGTATCTGCGCTATTCTGCACGCGCTTGTTCATTTCATCCAGCAGGTCATCGATGGTGAGTTTGCCCATATCCACCATGGTAGATATTTCGGCTGCCAGTTCCATCGCTTTATCTTCACTGATCACGTCATCCAGTTTTCTTTTCTTATCGCTTTTGTTGCTCAATGGTTGTGATAATTTAGAACCATCACGATAAAGTGCACAGGCTTTTAACCCAAGCTCCCAACTCATCCGGTATGCATCTGCGATCTCTTCCTTGGTTGCTTCATTAGGAAGGTTGATGGTCTTTGAAATGGCGCCGCTGAGGAATGGCTGTGCTGCTCCCATCATGCGGATATGCCCGTGAGCATGGATATAACGTTCCCCGATCTGGCCACACTTGTTGGCGCAATCAAAAACAGAAAGGTGTTCATCTTTTAAATAAGGGGCTCCCTCCACCGTCATAGTACCGCAGATATACACATTGGCAGCATCGATCTCTTCATCAGAAAATCCAAGCGCTTCCAATAAGCTCCATCCAAAATCATTGTATTGTTCCGGTTTAAATCCAAGACGTTCAAGGCAGGTTTCTCCCAGGGTATACACATTGAAAACAAACCCGATCTCAAAAGCTGCACCTAAGACCGCATTCAGTTTTTCAATGTCTTCTTCAGCAAACCCTTTATCCATCAACGTTTGCCTGTTGATGTACGGCGATCTTTCCAGTGAAGCATGGCCCTTGGCATAATTAACGATCTCTTCAATTTGGGGTTCGCTGTATTTTAAATTACGCAAAGCCTGTGGTACAGATTGATTGATGATCTTGAAATAACCACCACCGCTCAGTTTCTTGAATTTCACCAATGCAAAATCAGGTTCAACGCCCGTAGTATCACAATCCATTACCAGGCCAATGGTTCCGGTTGGTGCAATCACAGTTGTTTGTGCGTTGCGGTAACCATGTTTTTCTCCCAGCTGTACGGCATCATCCCATGCCTTGGTAGCAGCTTTCAATAAATAATCGGGGCAATATTTTGCATTGATGCCCTGTGGTTTTATTTCCAGGCCTTCATATGCATCAGCAGCATCATAAGCGGCAGCACGATGGTTATGCATTACCCTTAGCATGTGCTTTTTATTTTCTTCGTACTTGTCAAATGCACCAAGGAAACCTGCCATCTCTGCTGATGTTGTATAAGATACACCGGTCATGATGGCCGTAATAGCGCCTGCAATGCCTCTTGCTTCTTCACTATCGTATGCAATGCCGCTTACCATTAATAAAGAACCAAGATTGGCATAACCCAATCCCAAAGTCCTGTAATCATAACTCAGTTGTGCCACTTCTTTACTTGGGAATTGTGCCATCAGCACAGATATTTCCAGTACCACGGTCCACAAACGGCAGGTATATTCAAAACCGGGTACATCAACGGTATTGTCATCTTCATTAAAGAACCGGCGAAGGTTTACACTAGCCAGGTTACAGGCCGTGTTATCAAGGAACATATACTCACTGCATGGATTAGACGCTCTTATCGGGCCGCCTTCGGGGCAGGTATGCCATTCATTGATGGTAGTATCATATTGCGTACCCGGATCAGCACAACGCCACGCAGCATAATTGATCTGGTCCCACAATTCCCTTGCTTTTACTTTACGCATGGTCCTGCCATCGCTTCTTCCTTTTAGTTCCCAATCGCCGTCCTCATCCAATACAGTAAAGAAAGAATTGGGAATGCGTACCGAGTTGTTGCTGTTTTGTCCGCTTACAGTACGGTATGCTTCGCCTTCATAATCGTTGGAATAACCGGCAGCGATCAATGCTGCTACTTTATCTTCTTCCCTTGTTTTCCAGTTAACGAATTCCACGATCTCGGGATGGTCAAGGTCAAGACAAACCATTTTAGCAGCCCTTCTTGTGGTACCACCACTTTTTATTGCACCTGCAGCCCGGTCGCCGATCTTTAAAAAACTCATTAAGCCAGATGAAGTACCACCGCCGCTTAACTTTTCCCCTTCACCCCGTATGCTCGAAAAATTGGTGCCTACACCACTTCCATATTTAAATATCCTGGCTTCCCTCACCCAAAGGTCCATGATGCCACCTTCATTAACGAGGTCGTCATTTACACTTAAGATAAAGCAGGCATGTGGCTGCGGGCGCTCGTAAGCGCTGGTTGATTTTTTTAACTGGCCGTCTTTAGCATCCACATAATAATGCCCCTGCGGCTTACCCGTAATACCATATACTTCATACAAACCGGTATTGAACCATTGGGGGCTGTTGGGTACGCATGCCTGGTTTAAGATAGAGTAAACCAATTCATCATAAAATACCTCCGCATCTTTTACGGTAGCAAAATAATTATTGCGTTCACCCCATACTCTCCAGCAATGAGCCATACGATGTGCCACTTGCTTCACGGTAGTTTCTCTTCCGGTAGTTCCATCACTCTGGGGGATACCCGCTTTTCTGAAATATTTTTGTGCTAAGATATCCGTAGCGATCTGGCTCCATTGCTTCGGCACTTCCACATTATCCATTTGAAATACAACTTCACCAGTTGGGTTCTTAATTACAGATGTGCGGTAGTCATAGTCAAACATATCGAACGGACTAACGTCATCTTTGGTGAACTGCCGGCTGAAATGAAGGCCTTTTGCAGATTGCTTTTTTGTTGACATAATAGAATATAATACTTGGTTAGTAAGGTTAAGTTATTGTTAAGCCCCTGTAGGGAAACGAAAATATTTGTTACAACTGAACAATCAAACTTTTTAATATGCACACTTTGTGGAAAAATATGGTGGACAAATTTATAATGCAACCGGGCAGGGCTTTTGCCTGATTCTCCTCTATTTATTAATAAAATTTTTGCTGAAATTCTTGGAATTTCCGGTAAATATTCAACTACCTGATTTCAGGGCGTTTTGTCGTTTTTGGCCAAATTTTCACTACCCGCTCGAAGAATGCAGGCTACCTTAAATTGAAAAATATTTTTTCACTAAACCATGTGTTGTTTATTGAGTTTTTGAACCTTGCTTTTCATGGTCAAAAAAAAATATTTTTTATTTACTGCATCATCTTCGTGTATGCAATGATAAAAATATTTTCAGTTGCTATTGCATATGCAAATATGGATGAGTAGCTTTATAAAAAAACAACTGACATGAATAAAAAAAACCTTTTCGGGATTCTTGGAGTACTATGTATCATTGCATCCATTGCAATGTATATGATTGGAAAAAACAGTAGTCATTTAAGTGAGCTGAAAGATTTTTGGTGGATGCCACTACCCCTTGGCGCTATAGCATTGTTGATAGCAGCTAAAACAAAATAATAAAGAGGCCACGGTATACCGTGTCCTTCTCTTATACAAATTTCTTGTCTTATCGCAGGTTATTTTATGGGGGTTAGCGTATAATTATCGCCCCCGATACTGCCATGAAAAATACAGTAGCATCATCTTTCCTGTCTATTTTATTTTTGAGGCTCATGGGCTACATAAAGACAAATTCGCCATTCCCACACCTTCCATTTGGCAGCAGGATTGCCTTTACCAGCGCAGGTTCCATCGGCCATTGGCTTTAGATGATCATACCTGTCAAACCCCGGCTGCTTCGGTTTAAATTTAATCGGCATAAATTTGTTTTATGACTTTTTCATAAAAACTTAGGGGACTACCTTTATACAATGAGAGCGATCGTACAAAGAGTAACGAAGGCTGCAGTGGCTGTTGAAGGGAAGATCATTGCAGCGATCGAAAGCGGGCTATTGGTATTTGCGGGTATTGAAGATGCAGATACCACGGAAGATATTGAATGGCTTAGTAACAAGATCGTTAACCTGCGCATTTGTGATGATGAACATAAAGTGCCTAATATCTCTGTAAAAGATACGGGAGGCGATATTTTATTGGTAAGCCAGTTTACCTTACATGCTGCTACAAAAAAGGGGAACCGTCCTTCCTATATTAAAGCAAGTAAACCGGAGTCTGCAATACCAATGTATGAAAAACTGATCGCTCAACTGGAAAACGACCTGAGCAAAAAAATATTTACAGGAAAATTTGGCGCCGATATGAAGGTTTCATTGGTGAACGACGGGCCAGTAACTATCTTTATTGATACAAAGAACAAAGAATAGGTGTAAGGGACTAAAGCCCAATATGTAAACCTGATCTTAACAAGAGATAAAATATGAATGATATCACATTAAGAGAAGCGCAAACCAAAGTTGACCAATGGATAAAAACCATCGGCGTAAAATATTTCGGTGAGCTTACCAACCTGGGTATACTAATGGAAGAGGTAGGTGAACTATCCCGCTTAATGGTACGGCAATACGGCGAACAATCCTTTAAGGAAATCGATAAAAAAAAAGAACTAAGTGATGAAATGGCGGATGTGTTATGGGTATTGATCTGCTTAGCCAATCAAACCGGGGTTGATCTTACAGATGCATTGGAGAAAAATTTTGAAAAGAAAAATAACCGGGATGGGCAACGGCATATTGAAAATGAAAAATTAAAATGATACTTCTTCCCATTTTTATGACTGCCGGAGTTTTTTTCAATGGCCCGGATTCTGTTATTCACCCTATCGATGCAAGGATGAATAATTGCCTGGCACATTCACATGCTACCATGCCCAGCGCAACTTGTTATAATAAAGCATATTTAGCGTGGGAAGAAGACATAAGGGTCGCCCAAAATAAATTATTAAAGATTGCTGAACCGCAACAACGAAAAAAACTGGCTGAAGAAGAAAGCGACTGGGAAAAACAAAGGGACCTGGAATTTAAAAAGATAGCTGATAAATATAATAACAGGAGGGGCACCGGTTATATCCCTGTAAGAATAGAACTGCGAATGGAAATATTAAGAATGCGGGCATTGGAGTTGGAAAAGCGGTTGGGACAATAGCTGTACCGGATGATACAAATTTACCCTGCCACAAAATCCAGTTTACATAAAGCCAGCGCCTCATTTAATCTGCCGTCTTTTAAACATGCTGTAAGTTGTAGCAGCCGGGGATAATAGGAATCATAATCATTGCCATAAGCTGCCCGCAAACTGTCTTCTTCTAACTGAGAAAGTTTTCCATCAAATGCGGCAGATACGGTGAACAGGTCCAATAAAAAATACCGCTCCTGGTCATTGACCTTTTTTAAAGTATCCAGGAACAGCTCCCAGTCATCATATCTATTCTCTTCGCTGATCTGTAATATCAACTGGAATCGCATCAATAAAACGATCATATTGGGATGATAGTTCTGTGCCATTACTACCGCATTGCCAATGGCCCTAAGGCAGCCCGTTTGAGCCAGGGGAGATAATTGATCCAGCAATTTATCATTTACTACATTATTAGCGATCTGGTGTGCCAATGCAAAGCCAAATAACCTTAACCGGGCCTCATGCACCACTCTTTTTATTACCATGCTATTCCAGAAGCATTCTACGGGCAATGCTTCATACAAAACGGGGATCCCCAGCAAAGTATTTCCCACAGTGAATTTGAGGCCATATTTTAAAATAAAATTGGTAACAATGATCTTTGCCTTGTATAATAAACTGAGTACAAATAAATTCTTTTTTGAAATGCGCTCAAACGGATCGATCCCTAAAATTTTCAGTTGAGGATCGGGTAATTCCAGTGCCGTTCTTGCTAAAATGTGTTTTACACTGAATGCACCATCATCCAACAGGTCACTTTGGGTTGCACGCATATTAATGAGGTCGCTTACCTCATACACTGCCTTTAATGCAATGATAAAAAGCACGTAAAATTCTATCAATATGGAAATGAGTGTAACTGCGGCTACCCATCCGTAATGTATCATAAAGGGACTGTCGGTAAAATGTACATCCACCCATACTGTTGGGAAAACACAAACAAGGCCGATCAGTGAAGAAAGGATAATTCCGCGGTTGGTGATGTTCCTTACTTTTTTAGACAGCTCCGCATCACTCATGTCAAAAACACTGTGGCTCCTGTCTATCTTTTTAAACAAGTTCAGGTAATACAAGCCAAATCTTTCCAACAGGGGTGGCTTGTTTTCAGGAAAATCGATGATCGAGTCCATTTATTTAGTTTTCTTTTTCAGCTGTTCTTATTGTGAATTCCTCTTTGACAAGGATGCCAAGGTTGCCCAAAGATATAAAGTTGAACGGACTGCGACGCCACCGCAGCTGCGCAATGATAAAATGCCGGAGTAATAATATTAAAACAATCGTGGTTTGAGGGTATTATTTTTTACTTTTGCAGCCTATGGCAAACGAAGTAAACAATTTCCAGGAACTGATCTCACATTGTAAAGAGTATGGTTATATTTTTCAGTCGTCTGAAATTTATGACGGGCTTGCAGCGGTATACGACTATGGGCAGAATGGCGCCCAGCTGAAAAAGAATATCCGGGACTATTGGTGGAAGAGCATGACGCAACTGCATGATAATATCGTTGGTATTGATGCAGCCATATTTATGCATCCTACCACCTGGAAGGCCAGCGGGCACGTGGATAATTTCAGTGACCCGATGATCGACAATAAGGATAGCAATAAAAGATACAGGGTGGATCATTTGATTGAAAGCTATGCAGATGAACAAAAAGCGATGGGCAACGAGCAATTGGCAACAGCGCTTTTAAGTATGATGGATGTATTATTGGCAAAGAATGATTTTGCAGGTTTAAAAAAACTGATTGAAGACAATAAGATAAAATGTGCTGTCAGTAAAACAAGTAACTGGACAGATGTTCGTGAATTCAACTTGATGTTCAGTACACAAATAGGAAGTGTGGCCGAAGAAAGCGATACCATTTATTTAAGGCCCGAAACTGCGCAGGGAATTTTTGTTAATTTCCTGAACGTGCAAAAAACCGGCAGGATGAAGATCCCTTTTGGCATTGCACAAACGGGCAAGGCTTTCAGGAATGAGATCGTTGCACGCCAGTTTATCTTTCGCATGAGGGAATTTGAACAGATGGAGATGCAGTTCTTTGTACGCCCCGGCACACAGATGGAATGGTATAATTTCTGGAAGGAAGAAAGAAAAAAATGGCATGAGAGCCTGGGCGTTCCGGCGGCAAAACTACGTTTCCACGACCACGTTAAGTTAGCCCATTACGCCGATGCGGCGCTGGATATTGAATTTGAATTCCCTTTTGGCTGGAAAGAGCTGGAGGGCATTCATTCAAGAACGGATTTTGACCTGAAGCAGCACCAGGAATATAGTAAAAAGAAGATACAGTATTTCGACAATGACCTCAATGAAGCCGGAAAACCTTACGGGAACTACATTCCGTATGTTGTAGAAACTTCGGTTGGGCTTGACCGTTTGGTATTAACCATCCTCAGTTTATCTTATGCCGAAGAAAAATGGAATAAGGAAGACGGTACAGAAGATAGTCGCGTGGTGTTACGCATACCTGCAAAGATCGCCCCTACCAAACTCGCCATTTTACCCCTGGTAAAAAAAGACGGGTTGCCCGAGATCGCAAGGGAACTGATGAATGATTGCAAACAGTCTTTCCATTGTTTTTATGAAGAGAAAGATGCCATTGGTAAACGCTATCGTCGCATGGATGCTATTGGCACACCGTTTTGTGTAACGATCGATCACCAGACAAAGGAAGATAATACGGTTACGATACGCTACAGGGACACAATGGTACAGGAAAGGATCGCCCTCGTTGAAGTTAAAAACCTGTTAACCGAAAAATTAAAGTAACATTTCCTGTAAAATCAGCTTACTTTTTGTGATCAAGAAAAAATAATGTCGCGAAAATATTCTTGCATTGCAGTATTGTTATTATTATTCAGCGCCGGCAGTATTGCTCAGACAGAAAGCCTCCCTTTAAAAATAAAGTTAGAGCAGCCGGTTAACGGTGATTCTTTATGGCTAACGGTTACCATTAATGGTTATAAAAAACCGAGTAGCCTGATGTTTACCGCATCACTTAAAACTACTCATTTAACAGATACTTTTTTTATTCCCGTAATAGATTCCACATCACTTTTCTGTTTTGTGTTCCCATCCCGGATCAATGATGATCTTTTATTGAATGCGTATTTCTCCCCGGGCATATTCAGCATTTCGGGGCAGGTGAATGATCACAAAAAGGAATCAACCATTAAAGCGATCCTTCTTACTGATAATAAAAAATTCTTCAACAAAGAACTGGTATTGGACCAGGCAAATATGTTCCATCTTCCCCCAATGGTATTTGAGAATAAGGCCAGTCTTGTGTTTAATTATGCCAATTCCCCCAAATCAAAGGATCATCCTGATGTAACAATAGACGGCTATCCTTTTTCATTGAATTTTTCTGATCTTATTTTCACCGAAGAGGTAAAACGTGTTACCGAGCCCGTTAATCTTACACAAAGCAATGCTACTGCTGTTAATGGCACAACAAAATTTGTAATAGCCGATACAGGGAAATACAAAGTATTAAGTGATGTAACAGTTACCGGCATCAAAAAAACCAACATTCAAAAATTCGATGAAACCTATAGTTCGGCCTTATTCAATGATGCGGGAGAGAAAATAATTGACTGTCTTGATAATGAAAGCATACTCTCCTACCCTGATTGTATGATGTACCTGCAAACACGTGTGGCCGGGCTTAGTGTTAACAATGGCCATTACGGAGACATGCTCGTAAAATGGCATGGGCATGAAATGAAAGTATTTTATATTGATGAGATACAAGTAGACCTGGAACAATTGCTGGGCGTTAATCCTGCAGATATCGCCATGATCAAAGTTTATCCTCCTCCCTTTTTTGGTGCGAACGGAAATGGTGACGGTGGCGCCATAGCAGTTTATACCCGGCATGGTGAGTATAGGCGGGCAGACACCAATACCAACAAATGGTTATTTACAGTACAAGGGTACGCGTCGGCGGTACATGTATTGTTTGAAAAGAAATAACTGGTATTAAGCGGTAGGATTTGCAATGATATCTTCATAATAAGGTATCTCATCGTGGGATACTTTTTCCTCCTGGTGCCAGTATGCCAGGGTAACCACATGTCCATCGGATGTATGGAGCAGCCTTCCAAAAATTGCATTGATGGTATTATCCTGCTATATCGCAATACCTCTACACCTTATATTTTCATATATTTGAAATACTAAATGCAGCTGCATGAAAACACTTTACTGCCTCCTGCTGGTTTGCCTGGTGAGTTTTAATTGCCAGAAAGAGATCAGCGAAACTGGTGTGGCAACATCTTTGCCCGCTTTAACTACGCTTACCGTAACATCCATAACATCCACCACAGCAGCAAGTGGTGGCAATATTACTAATGACGGGGGTGCTACTATAACAGCAAGAGGTATTTGCTGGAGTACATCGGCCAATCCGGTTGTAACCGGCAACCACACCACTAATGGAACAGGTACAGGCACGTTTGGCAGTAATATGACGGGGCTTACCATGTCAACCGTTTATCATGTACGTGCTTATGCTACCAATAGCGTGGGTACAGCCTATGGTAATGAAATAAGTTTTACAACCACTACTTCATCCACCGCTTTGGCCACAGTAAGTACATCCACCACATCAGCCATTACTATCGCAACTGCTACCAACGGGGGCAATGTAACCAATGATGGCGGCGCTACAGTAACGACAAGGGGGGTGTGCTGGGGCACCACTGCCAATCCTATTGCAACCGGCAATCACACGACAGATGGTACGGGAACGGGAATATTTGTAAGTGCCTTAACCGGGCTTACCGCAGCTACCACTTATCATGTAAGAGCCTATGCTACTAATAGTATGGGAACGGCTTATGGTGGCGATTCAACATTTACCACAACATCCAGCGCAACCATCGCCACTATCACCACATCACCTGTTACAGCTATTACCAATACCACGGCTGCAAGCGGCGGTAATATTACCAATGATGGCGGCGCCACAGTAACGGCAAGGGGTGTGTGCTGGAGTACAACCGCAAATCCAATAGCTACGGGCAACCATACTACCGATGGTACCGGAACCGGAACATTTGTGAGTGCCATCACCGGGCTTGCTACAAGCACCACTTATCATGTAAGGGCATATGCTGTTAATAGTGTGGGTACGGCTTATGGTAATGATATAACATTTACCACTACTTCCGCAGCGCCTGATATATATGTTGCGGGGTATGAAAATAACGGCGGAACTATTGACGTTGCAAAAGTTTGGAAAAACGGCGTTCCAACTACTTTAAGCAGTAGCGGTAATGATGCCCAAGCTTATTCGGTTTTTATTTCGGGTACGGATGTTTATGTTGCAGGATACGAAACTAACGGAACAGTACAAGTTGCAACTGTTTGGAAAAATGGGGTTGCCATAGCTTTAGGACCAAGCGGTCCTGACGATAGTTATGCGTACTCAGTCTTTGTTTTGGGGACTGATGTGTATGTTGCAGGTTCGTATAATTATAATGGAACAGTAAGTGTTGCAGCTGTTTGGAAAAATGGCGTTGCTACTCCATTAACTGATGGCTCTACTTTTGCTGAAGCAAGTTCAATCTTTGTTTCAGGTACTGATGTTTACGTAACAGGATATGAAAACAGCAGTACCGCAAAAGCCTGGAAAAACGGAATACCCATAGTTTTATCTAATGTTACTAATTCAGCTGGATATTCAATTTATGTTTCAGGTACTAATGTTTATATTGCTGGCGAGCATAATTCTCCAGGTCCTCCATCAACTTCAACTGCCGAAGTTTGGAAAAATGGAATTAATACTTCATTGACCAATGGTTCTGGTAATGCTTCGGGTTATTCTGTTTATGTATCAGGAAGTGATGTTTATGTAGCTGGATCTGAAAGCCCCGGAACAAAATTCGTAGCCAAAATTTGGAAAAATGGAGTTGTTACTGATTTAACCAATGGTGTAAACGATGCAGAGGCCAATTGTATTTTTGTTGTAGGAACGGATGTGTATGTAGCGGGATACGAAAAAAACGGAACTAAAGACGTTGCTAAAATCTGGAAAAACGGCATAGCAACTACTTTAACTGATGGCACAAAAAATGCTTATGCTATTTCTGTTTTTGTAAAATAATCTTTAGGAATAAGCCGACAGTTTACATTTCATAATACGGCACTTCATCATGGCTTATATTTTCTTTTTGCTGCCAGTACGCTAATGTTACCACGTGCCCGTCGGGTGTATGCAATAGCCTTCCAAAAATGGCATTGATGGTATTAAAAGTATAATCTGTAACGCCCACAGTAAAGGTTTCAGGTGCAGTTGGTGGTAGAGGAGTTTGCTGTGATTCAGTACCTGGCTCGGTAGCCACCGCCGGTGCTGCAGCCACTTTCGGCGCAGGAGAAGACACTACTATTACTGTAAAGCGATTGTACTCCAATATTTTTTTTAAGAACGCCACACGGGCAGGTGGCACATTTTTTTCTACAATGCCGCATTTAACACCATCAAGTTCTTCAAATTCGTGATTCTTATTGATCGCCATGTCACACTTAATTTAATGATTGAATATAATCATAGATCCAACTCAGTAATCCCGTTAATACAATACCCGCACCACAGATGACCAGCCCAAGTTTAGTCGCCGGATCTGTATTTATTTTTTCAATGGGTTGCTCATTCTTATCCATAAACACTGCCCGTATCACTCTCAAATAATAATACAAGGAAACGATCATGTTCAGTGCCGCAACAGTAATGAACATATAATTTGCTTTGGATGCCCCCGCCGTCAGTAAAAATAATTTACCGAAGAACCCTGCAGTTGGTGGGATGCCGGCCAGTGAAAATAATGCCAATGCCAGTACCCAGCTTAAGAACGGATTGGTCTTATACAGCCCTTTATAATCATCGACCTTCTCCTTACCTGTTTGCGATGAAATACTTGCTGCCACTGCAAAAGCGGCTAAATTGGAGAACACATAGATAAGAACAAAATAAACAACAGATGATACCCCTTCTGTTGAACTACTGCTGATACCCACTAAAATAAACCCTACCTGTGCAATGGAAGAAAATGCAAGGAAGCGTTTTATATTTTGTTGCCGCAGTGCAAAAAGATTGCCGATGATCATGGTTGCAATGGATAATATCATCACCATATTGTACCATATTTCATTCATTGAGCCAAATACCTTGTACAAAGCCGACATGAAAATAAAAGCGATGGAGCCTTTTGAAATGACCGATAAAAATGCAGTTGTTGCCATCGGTGCGCCTTCATACACATCAGCGGTCCATAAATGAAACGGAACAATGGATAACTTAAATGCAAATGCGGCAAATAAGAAAACAAATGCCAGTATTTGTAATGTACTTCCATTTAGCTGAGTTGGCAATGTTACAAAACTGATAGTACCAGTTGCGCCATATACCAGTGAAATGCCAAATAATAAAATGCCTGAAGAGAAGGCAGATGACAAGATCATTTTCATGGCCGCCTCAGAAGATATTTTTTTTCCGAGATCGAAATTGGCCATGGCTGCAACAGGGATGGTAGCCAGTTCGAGCGACAAAAAGAACATCAGCAGATTACCACTGGATATCATAAAGAACATACCCAGCAATGCCGATAACAATAAAATAAAAAATTCGGGCAGGTGTTCGCTCTTCTTCAGCCAATCTGCAAATAATAGGGAGATGAGGTATACGCCAAGGCTTAAAATATTTTTTTGAAAGATAATTACTGAGCTCGTGTGGTACATCCCGTCAAACAAACTACCTTCTTTATTGAAAAAGAATCCTGTAATGAAATTCAATAATAACAAGACCTGTACCAGCAGCAATAGAGATCCGTTCTTCATTCCTTTGCCAAGCTTAATAAGCAATAGCAAAAAGATGATGGCGGTGATCAACCATTCACTTTTCATTATCATCAGGAATTCATTCATATCTTATTTATTGTACCAGTTGTATTTTTTCCAGAATTAATTGGGATGCCGGACTAACCAGATCATTGAGCCAGAAAGGTGCTGTTCCAATCGCTACGATGCCAATGACCAATATGATAGCGGCCAGTTTTTCATTCCAGGTTGCATCCGATAAATTTTCGTAACCCGCTTTGATTGGGCCCATGGCTGTTTGCCCGATCGCTCTTAATATGTATACGGCCGTTACCACAATCGACAAACAAGCAGCAATGGTTGCAATACGATGCAATGGATCGGGGTGTTGCCAGGAACCCATGAAGACGGTCATCTCTGCCACAAAACCACTGAGCCCCGGTAATCCTAACGAACATAATCCTACAATAAATAATATCGTGATTATAAACGGCATTACTTTTAGCAGTCCGCCCATTTCATTCACCTGCCTTGTATGTGTCCGTTCATAGATCATTCCAATAACTGCGAAGAAAAGGGCCGTCATTAAACCATGTGATACCATTTGCATAACAGCACCGGTCATTGATACTTTGGTTAACATCCCAATGCCCAGTAAAACAAATCCGCAATGGCTTACGGAGGAATATGCATTCATGTATTTCAGGTCTTTCTGCATCATTGTAGCGAATGCACCATATAAAATTGCGATCGTGGATAATACAATTATGATCGTGGAATATTCTTTTGCCCCCTGCGGCATCAGGAAAACAGCCACCCTTAAACACCCGTAGCCACCAAGTTTCATGGAAATGCCTGCCAGGAACATGGACCCTGCCGTGGGTGCAGAAGAGTGCCCGTCGGGTACCCAGGTGTGCAGGGGAAATATTGCCGTGAACACACCAAAGCCTACAAATAATAAAGGAAAGCAGATCTTCTGTACTTCGGGAGGTATTTGTATGTCTGATAATTTCAGCAGGTCGAATGTATGTTCAGGCGTACTAAAATAAACTCCCAGCAATCCAACTAACACCAGCGCAGAGCCGCCCATAAGCATGAGTGCGAGTTTATTGGCACTATATTCTTTTTTTCCATTACCCCAAATGCCGATCAATAAATATTTTGGGATGACTGCGATCTCCAGGAAGAAAAATAGGACAAAGAGGTCCAGTGAAATAAAAAATCCATACGCACCTAAACTTAACAAGATGAGCAGAAAATAAAATTCTTTCGTCATCCTGGCAACATTCCAGGAAACAAGCACGCCGGCGATCACAACAAAAGCTGTCAGTAAGATCATCGCCACCGATATTCCGTCTACACCCAAATGAAAACTGATATGCCATGACGGGAACCAGTTGTATTGCTGCTGAAATAACATCTGCAGTGGGTTTCCTGCTGCCTGTTCTTTACGGAAAGCAAAGAACAGCACAAATGCCAGTATCAATTGTGCGGTTGCTCCTGTCAATGCTACCCATTTTACCTGGCTAGCGTTCCGCATCAGCAAAATAGCTGTTGCAGTTAATAATGGTACTAATATGAGTAATAACAGGTTCATTAAAAAAATTTGACTTTATGCGTTATCATTTCCAAACATAAATAAACAATACAGCTAAGGCGATCACACCTATTAAAAAATAAATGGCATATTGTTGCACTTTACCAGATTGCATTCCTTTTATTTTTTCTGAAATGGTTTGTGTTGCCTTACCCGTTGCATTGACCAATCCATCCACTATGTTCTTATCAAACCAGGCTGCCGGCCTTCCTATCAAATTAAACAATATTTTTTTTGTGATGAAAGTGTACAGCTCATCAATGTAGAATTTACGATAGGCCGCTTTGTATAAACCGCTTAAGGATGCTGCGATCTTATCGGGCTTGTCATTTTTCTTTTTATACAACCACATGGCAGTAAAAATCCCGATCAGCCCAATAGCAACCGGTAAGATGGAAAATTGTAAATGAAATGCGCTTTCCAGTTTTGTCCCGTCTGAGCTTACGAAATTTCCAAATGGAATGAAACCCGCTGCAGCTGCACCAACTGCCAGTAAAATCAATGGCATCAGCAATGCAAAACCGCCTTCTCCATGATGCTCACCGTGGATATCTGCTTTTTTATTCCAGAAAATACTGAAGTATAAACGGAACATATAAAAAGCGGTAAGTCCGGATGTAAATAATGCTACATAATATATAATGCTGTTGTGCTGGTAAGCAGCCAGCAGTATTTCTTCTTTACTAAAAAAACCTGCAAAGGGTGGCACACCAGCGATAGCAAGACAGGCAATTAAAAAAGTGATATGAGTAATGGGTAAGTATTTTCGTAATCCCCCCATGTCTTTCATTTCATTGCTATGAATAAAGTGTATCACGGAACCTGCACCAAGGAATAACAATGCTTTGAACATGGCGTGTGTAAAGAGGTGGAACATCGATGCGGTGTAGCCTAATCCATTCTCACCACCATGGCCCGATACTCCTAATGCAAACATCATGAATCCAATTTGCGACATAGTTGAATAGGCCAGCACTCTTTTAATATCGGTTTGCGTACAGGCGATGACGGCAGCTATCAATGCAGAGATGGCGCCAACATAACCCACTAAGTTCAATGCTTCGGGAGCCGAGATGGCAAACACCGGGAATAATCTTGCCACTAAAAAAACGCCAGCTACCACCATTGTTGCAGCATGTATCAATGCAGAAACGGGTGTGGGGCCTTCCATTGCATCGGGTAGCCAGATATGTAATGGGAACATGGCGCTTTTACCAGCCCCACCAATGAATACCAATACCAGTCCCCATGTCAATGCCGACACACCAAGGAAAGAAGCAGCCACAGCATTCTTCAATTCAACAGAATCGGGTGAGGTTAACTTTTGAATGAGCGTATTAAAATCCAATGTGCCCGAATAAAAAGAAAGGATCAATATGCCGATGAGAAATCCTGCATCAGCAAAACGGGTAACAATAAACGCTTTTTTGCAAGCCGCTACTGCACTGGGGCGATCATAATAATATCCAATGAGCAGGAATGAGGACACCCCCACAAGTTCCCAGAAAATATACATCTGGAAAATATTGGAAGATACGACCAGTCCAAGCATGGAAAAAGTAAAAAGCCCGAGGAAAGCATAGTAAGTGGGGAATCTTTCTTCCCCCTTCATGTACACAAGACTGTAAATGTGTACCATCAGTGAAACAAAGGTCACCACCACCAGCATCATCACAGAGATAGGATCAAGGATGATGCCCATATCGATGGAAACACCTTTGGAAAATTCGAGCCAGGTATAATGCAGCGGCACTAATTTTTGATAAACACCTGCCACCTTACCATATTCAAAGAAGTATCCATAAGCTGTATAAATTGCCAATACAGTAGCTATCAATAACAATGTAGTTCCAATAATACCTGAAGTGGTTTTAAAATAATTTCTTCCGAATATCCCCAAAAGCAGGAAGCCTGCCAGTGGCAGTAAAGGAATTAACGCTATGTAAGTAAGGTTTGGCATTTTTAGCTCACCCAACCCTCTTCTTGAAGAGAGGGAGTTTGATTTCCTTCATTATATTTTACATACTATCTTAAAAAACTTCTCCACTTGTAAAAGCATATCCTACTCCATTTACCCATTAGGAGATAGGGACTAATACTTCATTTCCTCAGCATTCTCCACATCTATCGATCTATGACTCCTGTATAAATTAATAATAATGGCAATGGCCGTTGCTGCTTCCGCTGCTGCAATGGCTATTATAAATATGGTAAAGAAAACGCCGTCCAGCCTGTTAGGCCAGAGGTATTTATTGAACGCTATAAAATTAAGGTTCACACTATTCAATACCAGTTCTATGCTCATCAGCATGGTAACCAGGTTCCTTCTTGTAAAGAAACCATACACGCCAATAAAAAAGAGCGCAGTGCTGATGAACAGTATATGATATAATCCCGGTTCCATCATGCCGCTTCAGGTTTACTTTTCATTGCAATTACAATACATCCTATCATTGCTGCAAGTAATAATATGCTCACTACTTCAAAAGGCAATGCATACCCGTTATCATTTACCCCCAGCATTTGATTCCCGATATTTGATACCGTTGGTTCAATTGCCACTGCGGTTGTTTTAATGAAATCATGCTGGTACACCTGCAACAATGTTAATGCAAACCCGCAAAAAGCTGCGAGTGCCGAAAAAACTTGTCTCCCTAATTTTTGTTTGGCCAGTTTTTCACCTGCCTGTTGTGTAAGGAAAATGGAAAAGATGATCAACACCACGATACCTCCAACATACACTACGATCTGCACTGCTGCAATGAATTCATACTGCAACCAAAAGAACATGCCGGCAATTCCTATTAATGAGAACAATAAATAAATGGCTGCACGAAATATCTGTCGGCTCGTGACAGACATTGCCCCACTCACTAAAATAAGTGCAGCCAGTAAATAAAATATGATCGTTGATCCACTCATTATTCTACTCCGTCCATGATCTTTGAATCCGGGTTATTTAAAATTTTTGTTAGTTTACTCCTGTCAAATACGCTGTGTTCAAATGTTTGTGCCATTACGATCGCATCAGATGGACAGGCGATAACGCATAAGTTACACATGGTACATAGTTCCAGGTGGTACACCAGTTTATCAATCGCCTTTTTCTTTTTGCCCTCAGGTGTCATCACGAATTGGGTGATTACTTTGATCGTTCCATTCGGACAAGCCAGTTCACACGCTGTGCAACCTGTGCAGCGGTGCTCATTTTTTTCATCATGCGGCATCACCACTTCGCCTTTGAACCGTTGGGCTAAATTCAAGGTGGCTTTATTGTCGGGATATTGTTCTGTGATGATCTCTTTGTGATGCGTAAAATAATAGCCTGTGCGACGCATACCTTTGAGCAGCGATTTTACCGCCCCGCCAACTTCTTTCAGGTAATCTATTATAAACATGTCGCCAATTATTGATTATGAATTATTAATTTTTAAAAATGCCACCCCAATATCGCCACTGCTGTAGCCAACAATATGTTGAACATACTGATGGGCAATAAATATTTCCACTCCAGGTTCAGCAACTGGTCGATGCGTAACCTTGGAAATGTCCACCTGAACCACATGATCAGGAATATCAGGAAAAATGTTTTTCCAAAGAACCAGATACTCGACGGCACATAATCCATCACATGATTGAACGCCTGCCAGTGCCCGATATGTAATGGCATCCATCCTCCTAAAAATAAAGTAGCGCCAATGGCACATACAATAAATACATTCACATATTCTGCCAAAAAGAATAAAGCGAATTTCATTCCTGAATATTCTGTATGAAATCCGGCAGTTAATTCTGATTCTGCTTCTGCGAGGTCAAATGGCGCACGGTTCGTTTCGGCTGTAACTGCAATAATAAAGATCACAAATGCAATAATGACCGGAATATGCCCTTTGAATATCCACCATCCGTCTGCCTGTGCGTTGATAATGTCGGATATTTTTAAACTACCTGTCAATACCACGATGGTAAGAATGGATAGTCCTGCAGATAGTTCATAACTCACGATCTGTGCACCGCTTCGCATCGCTCCCATCAAAGAATATTTATTATTACTTGCCCATCCCGCCATTAAAATACTAATTACCATAATGGAAGAAACGGCCGATACATATAATACACCAATGTTGAGGTCCCAGAGTTGAAAATCTTTTGCAAAAGCGATCGGTGCCATCAGCAGCATTGCAACGATCATGGCAATGAAGGGTGCCAGGTTAAACAATAATTTATCTGCACCGTCGGGTGTCATCCCTTCTTTCACCAACAACTTCACCGTATCTGCCAAAGACTGGAATATGCCTTTTGGCCCTACACGATTGGGGCCCAAACGGATCTGCATCCACGCAGATACTTTTCTTTCCATCAATACCAATATCAATCCCAGCATAGCAAACAAACTGATCACACAAATACCCGCAATAACCATTTCAAAGATCAATGCCCAGGTTGGGCTGAATTGTTGATTCAACCAATGGTGAATGTTGTCTGATATTTTATTTAAACTCCACATTTTTAATTTTTACTTATAACTTTTGAATTTGAAAAATCAAAATTCAAAAGTTATAATCATCTGTCAATATCCGGTATCACCAGATCCAGCGTCCCCATCATTGCCACCAGGTCTCCTAACTTACTGCCTCTTGCCATATGATCGAGTGCAGAGAGATTGGAGAATCCGGGCGAACGAAATTTTATCCGGTAAGGTGTTGTTGCTCCTTCACTCACAATATAAACTCCAAATTCGCCACGCGCAGTTTCTACTCTTGAATAAAACTCTCCTTTCGGTAATTTCAACACAGCCTTTGTTTTGGCCTGGAAATCGCCTTCCGGAATATTATCGATCAGTTGTTCAATGATACGGACCGACTGTTTCATTTCTCTTAACCTAACCATGTAACGTGCTAAAGAATCGCCGGCTGTTTCTATGATCTCTTCAAAGTCAAGCTTATCATAAATTTCGTAAGGATACCATTTACGGATATCACAACTTACGCCGCTACCTCTTGCTACAGGGCCGGTACAACCAAATGATATGGCATCTTCTTTTGATAAAACACCAACATCCTTCATCCTGTTCTTAAAAATGATATTGCCGGTCAGCAGTTCTGCATATTCATCCACTTTTGACTTAAATAATGTAATAAACCCTTTTACTTTTTTCTGAAATTCAGGATGAATGTCGGCCATCACGCCACCAGGCACCATATAATTCATCGTTAACCTGGCACCACAGGTATCTTCCATGATCTCGTTGATCGTTTCTCTTTCGCGGAAGGCATGAAAGAAAGGTGTAAATGCCCCGATATCCATTGCCATGGCGCCCCACCATAATTCGTGCGAAGCAATCCTTGTGAGTTCATCCATTAGCACCCTTATCACTTGTGCTCTTTCGGGCACTTCTATCTGCATACCTTTTTCAACACAAAGCGCGCAAGCATGATTATTGATATGTGATGATAAATAATCCATCCGGCTGGTTACGTATATAAATTGCCGGTAGGTGAGGCTCTCACACATTTTTTCTATGGAACGATGGATATAACCCAGGTGTGGCTCTACTTTTTTTATGGTCTCGCCATTCAACGTGATCACAAGATGCAATACGCCATGCGTTGCAGGATGTTGTGGCCCTACATTAATAACAAGATCGCCAGCCTCCCCAAAGGAGGGGCTTTGAGAACCTTCGTTAATTATGTCAGTATTTCTATACATTATTGCCTTGTTGTCTTTTCTCCATGGGGGATAAAGAGGGCTTTATAATTTTATCATATTCACCGCATCCTCAAAATCTTTTCGCATTGGATTTTTTCCTTCCCACCCATCGGGTAATATCAATAACCTTAAGTCGGGATGATCTAAAAAATCCACTCCAAACATTTCATACGCTTCCCTTTCATGAAATACCGCTGTCTTCCATATACCGCTAACAGAAGCGATCTCGGGCTTGTTACGATCGAGTATTGATCTTACAACAATATTGTGCCGGTATTTTGTGGAACGAAGATGGTAGACCATGGTGAGGTTTGTCTTCCAATCAATACAGGTAAGGCAAAAAAGGAAATCAAATTGCAGCGATTCATCATTCCGCAATTGCTGAGCGAACAACAACCAATCTTGCGGCGCAATAACGATATTGAGCCATTCACCACCTTCTTCAAAAGTAGCCGTAGCAAGCAGTTCAGTTATTTTTGTTTTCAATTCTTCGTTCGCCATAAATTATACGCCCAACTTTATTTGTTCTCTTGTTAAGCCGCTTTTTATTTTTTCCTGTAATGATATTAATGCGTGCAGTAATGCTTCCGGCCTTGGCGGACAACCGGCTATGTATACATCCACCGGTATGATATGGTCTGCTCCCTTTACCACGGAATAGGTATTGTAAAAGAACGGCCCGCCACTGATCGCACAAGCACCCATGGCAATAACATATTTTGGATCTGCCATCTGGTCGTACAAACGTTTTAATACCGGTCCCATTTTATTAACGATGGTTCCGGCAATAATAATTACATCGGCCTGGCGTGGCGAAGCGCGTGCCACTTCAAATCCAAATCTTGAAAAATCATATTTGGCAGAAGCTGTGGCCATCATTTCTATTCCGCAACAACTCGTAGCAAATGTGAGTGGCCAAAGTGAATTGGAACGGGCCCAGTTGATGAGGTCATCGAGTTTGCTCAATACAACTTCAGTCCCGGCAGTTTGATGCACTACCCCCGGGAAATCTCCTGCGATATTTTGATGTTCTGCCAACTTTTAACTTTTGACTTTTAACTTAGTATTACATCCACTTCAACGCTCCCTTCTTATGAGCATATAAAAATCCCATGAAAAGAATAAAAAAGAAAACAACGATCTCGATCAATGCCATCCACCCCACATGCTTTGCTACAACAGCCCACGGAAAAAGAAATATCAGCTCCACGTCAAATATCAGGAATATCAGTGCAAATAAATAATAGCCTACGTTTAATTGTATCTGGGCTTTGCCGATAGTTGGGATACCGCATTCGTAAGGTTGTCCCTTTTGCGGATTTTTGGTGGCTTTTGTTACTAATTTGGAAACGATGACCGCACCAAAAGAAAATGCCAGTGCGGCAATTATCAAGACGATCATGGAAGATGCACCCATAAATGATTCAATTGTTTGATGACAAGTTTTATCCTTCCAAGTTAACGAAAAATATTATCCGTATATCTCCACGTGAACAGCTTTTTTATCATAGCCCATATCCGTTATCCTTTTTCTTGCCTCATCGATCATTCCCTTCCATCCGCACAAAAAGAAATTGGCGGGCTGCCTTTCATTGCAGAGGGCCTCATATATCGGGTGCACGTAGCCGCTTTTCCCCTCCCATTGTTCTCTTGATAAAGTTGGGATATAATGAAAGTTGGGAATTTCTTCATTCAGTTTTTTAAACTCGTCATAATATAATAAGGTGCTTTGTGTGCGGCATCCAAAGACCAGGTAGATATTTTTGAATGGGATATTGTGATTTTTTACATGATGGATCATGCTTCTGAACGGAGCAATGCCGGTACCAGTGCAGATCAGGTAAATATCGTTCTCCAAAGGTTCTTTCAAAGTAAAAACTCCCTGGGGGCCGCGCAAAACAAGCTCTGAACCTACCTGTACGTTTTCAAAAAGATATTTGGTACCTGCACCAAATTCAGCCAATACAATTACCAATTCTACAACATTTGTACCATCGGGCCAGGAAGCGATCGAATAACTGCGCCAACGTTTATTGGGTTTTTCGTGAATGGGAAGGTCCAGTGTAATGAACTGGCCTGGTGTAAAATCAAAAGAAGCTATTTCGGGGATCTCAATCCAGAATTTTTTTGTATCGGCTGTCTCATTTTCTATCCGGATGACTTTACCGGTTCGCCATGGTTGTAATGCCATACTGTTTTTTTGGGTAAGGTACAAAATAAATCAAATAAAAATGCCCCTGTAAATTGAATATACAGGAGCATCCCGGGAATAAAATTTTTGACCTAACGGATCAGTATCTTTTTTGTTTGGACCGAATTGTCTGTAAATATTTTTAACTGGTATACTCCTTTGGCAAGGCCATCAAGATTCAATGTATTATTCCTCCCTTGCAGGGAAAAGTTTTTTACCAGTTTACCGGTTGCATCATACATAACGGCATTATTGCAATTACCGGAAGAAGCAATGAATAGCCTTCCATCCAAAACAGGATTAGGATAAACCGTTATATCATCGCCAACGGCTGAAAAATCTATCTTTCGTATGGGCGAATACTCAACTGACCCATCTTTGTTCACCAGTTTTAACCTATAAAAATTCAGCCCCGCAAAAGGTTGTGCATCGGTAAGGTCATAATTATTAATACCAGCTCTGTTTAATGCAGTGACTGTTCCTACTGATGAATAATTTCTTCCGTCATTGCTTCTTTCCACTATGAATTTACTGGTATTGATCTCATTATCGGTACTCCATTGCAACAATACTTTTTTACTTTGCTTAATGGCTTCAAAAGAAATAAGGCTCAGTGGCAAAGGGGTTGTTCCACCAATATTACCCTTGCTTAGCCAGAATTCACTGAAGCTGGTTACGGAAAATTCGGCATAGTAGCCATTGTCGTAAGGAATGATACCGGTACTTGCAGGCAGGATAAACAGGTATCCGCTACCGATCGTATTATCGCTGATCGTTCCATTCTCATCCAGGGCAGTACCGCTGTATTTTGTAACACCCAGTTCATAAGGGTCATTGGGTTTATCACAGCTGCCACACCCCGACGCTGCAATAAGATTTTTTGCTTCTGCGTCCGTAAAATAAACACGAACAGATACAGGAGTAACGGGTTGTATGGCAGGTCGTATCACAACATCTCTGTCTAAATAATATTCGTTATTGGCATTTCTAACGGGGCCCGAATAAGGGTATACGTCCACGGTAGTAGTGCCGAGATTTTGCCCGTTGGGGTTGATGGAAGCAATGCGCTTACCCGCGGAACTAAAATGTATCCAGTTACTGCCGCTAACCGTTTGCGTTGTATTCAATAATTGTGGGCCGGTATAAACGGGTGCTTTGTCGAACACATGAATATCATCAATGCCAACCCCTTCTGTATTAAAACCGGCGTCGCTCGACATGGCAAAACGAAAGCGAACATTGCTGGCTGTTGTAGGTATATCGATACTGGCCACATGCCATGTAGTAAGTGAATTACGCCATTGTTGCAAACCAGTTGGATCGTTGTACCAGTTCGTTCCGGTTGTGTTAGTGCCCAGGCGGTTCCAGGTTACGCCGCCATCAGCAGAATAATCTACCCAGGTATAATCACAGGGGCAGTCATCTTCAATGTCGAAAATATGGCTGAAAGATAACACCGGTTGCACAAGCGTATGCAGGTCAAAACAGGGAGAATACAAATAAGATAATTCATTGTTCCTGTAATTGCCCGATAACGAAGTTACCCATGCCTTATTCCCGTTCGCAGCTTTGTTGATAATGGTTTTTGCCGGAGTTCCCCATTCCCAGCTACTGTTACTTCCCTTCTGATACCAGCTACCATCGCTGCTTTCAAAACCTTCGAGGTAAGGAAATGTATTAATAACCGGGCTTGTATGAAATGCATAATTTAAAATACTATCGTTGGTACTGTAATTATCCGTAGGTGCGGTGAGCCAGAAATTAAAACTGTAATCGGTATTACTGGTAAGTGTAGCCGCAGTTGTGAACAGGTATGTTTGTGTTGAATTTGGTGCGATCAACGGCACCAGTTCTGAAACCGGCGCGCCCCCATTGATACTGTAGTGTACAGGTACATTCACGAAATTGGTGGCACTGTAATTCTTTATTGTTATTGCAACCGTTTGAGCTCCCGTCATACCGCAGCCTGATACCGTGGGTGAAACAACCGACGTGATGGCCACATCATTCAAAGCTTCGGCAAGTGCAACGTCATCAAAAGTATAACCATCATCCTGGTCCAATTCAGGGTCGGGCACGTTGGCAGATGTATTTCCCTGTTGGCCAAATTTTACCTGGAAACTTTTAGTAACGGTTTGTGCCGGTAAAGCTGCAGCCAGCACATCATTTATATTGATGCTGCCATGTTTCCATTGACCCAGGTCGCCCTGGTTCACCACAAGATCATATGCAAATACCCATGGGCTGGTATCACTCCCGCGTATCCATACTTTATTGTCCGGGTTATTTGCCTGTCCGTGATTTTTATAATTAAAATCAAAGCGTAACTGGTTACCCGCATTGTAAGTGTTGATATTATAGGTCATCAATAAACTGTCGGTAACCAGGCTGCCATAAGGGAATTGATCCAGTGTAATGGCCCTGTTACCATTCAGCGCAAAGCCGGTGTTCACAAATGTTCTGGCCCTGCCTCTTAGATCATTGGCTTTAAAATCAACCTTGTCATCACCATCCAAACCCATTGTATTATTGGTATAATCTTTAGCTGTTGTTGTTTCAAACCCGTCACTAACGGGAAGGGTTAATGGAGGATTGGCAAGGTTCTTAACAATTATTGTAGCTGTATCATCCTGCACCTGCGTATCACCGGGCCTTTTTACCCATGCCTTGATATT
This sequence comes from Bacteroidota bacterium, assembly GCA_025362055.1. Classification (GTDB taxonomy): domain Bacteria; phylum Bacteroidota; class Bacteroidia; order Chitinophagales; family Chitinophagaceae; genus Ferruginibacter. Next base: position 10,890 of record JANYIM010000108.1, on the reverse strand, counting down.
ATAAATACCGGGAAGTGAAAGATCGGCGGCCTGTGTGAATGTATATTGCGATGTACCAAGGGAAGCTATCACAATATTACTTGACTCTGTTACAACCGGGTTGCTGTTAACCTGGTAAGAAAGGTTATAAGTACCTGAAGAAGCAACATCATCTAAATTCTTTACTGTAAGTTTTACCGGTTCCGCCGCTGTTAAGGCGGTTGAAGTAAATTGCCTTCCTGTTACAGGGGCATTGATCGAATCTGCTCTAAAATTATTATCATACATGGATAAAGTGCAGGTACCCGTTGCCGGTAAGGCACTTACTGAGATAGATCGTCGCCCTGCAATTGTATTATTTTTTGGTACCACACCAAACCAATAAGTAGTGTACTGGCTTAAGCCGCTGACCAGGTACGTGAGGGCCGCAGTATTACCTATGACGGACATGCTATCGCCTTTCAATTGCACGATATCATAAGATGTTACACCCGATATGGCACCCCAGTTCAACTGGGCATAACCTTCACAGGGTATGTTGGTGGTAAGAACGGGCTGGCCAAGGATCACAAAGTTAAAATCACTTTGATCTGTATACACAGATGAATTCCTGCTCACCCTTATCAATGCCGTATTGGTAACAGTGGCAGGAACCGTCCAAGGCAATGAACGGGCTGTAGCAGCTACATTATTATCAATTGTCGTCCATGTGCCACCATTATCTGTTGAATATTCAACTGTAAAACTATTATTCTCATCACCATTGGCAGTCCAGCGAATGGTTTCTGCTTCACCGGGCACCAGCGTTTCTCCTCCAAAAGGATATTCAACGGTAATGCCATTCATATCCATTTGATAAGTAAGTATATATTCCTGCGGCCCTTGCGGAACAGAGAAAGCGCTTACATTCAATGAAAAATTCCCTGCAACAGGATTATCAATTACAACCTGTTCGATATTATTCGTATGATCGGCACCGTGAGTGGCAGGGTCAGTAACAGCGGCAGGGTTTAAAACCAGCGGCAGGTAAACATTTGCAAATGCATCCGAAACAGTAAGGTCAAGATCATTCACTAAAGTATTGGCCGCATTGGCGGCAGCCGCAGGATCGGCCCAATATAGCATCACTTTTAAACGTCTTACTCCTGCAGGAACAGCAATCGTATTAGAGGCAGGTGCAACAATGCTTATATAATATTGATTGCCCTCCATCGCTTCCACTGCCTTTCTTGCATTTAACATTCCAAAACCATAAGTATAATCAGGTCCTTTATTGCCAAGGTCTTCCGCTGTATTACAAAGCAATGCTTTTATCAGTGCTGCTTTGGCGGTTGTACCATTCAACTGCCTGTATCTTTCATTCAATATTGTAGTTGCTCCTGTAATAACAGGTGCTGCCATGCTGGTACCGCTATTAGGTCCGTAGAGATCTCCATATACTGTAGAAAATGTATTAACTCCACTGGCGACAATTTCTGGTTTTATCCGTCCATCTTGTACCGGGCCGCGACTACTGAAGCTTGCAATCGTATAATTGGCCTGGTCTATCGCACCAACTGTCAAAACATTTTTAGAACATTGCCAACCGCTTTTTACGGTTCCATAAGAAGTGGGGTATGGCGAACAGGTATAAAAACCATCATTTCCTGCAGCAAAAACGTGTAACACCGATTCGTAGTTTTTCATCTGTGCATCAGCATAGTTACTTGTAGCATCATAAGCACCTTCACCCGGACAACCATCATCAGCTGTAGTATAAGAATTATTCGTAGCTATCATATTATAATCAGCAATATAAGCCGGTGTATTGGTGATCACATCACTGAACCACTGGCTTACCAATGTTGCCCTTGGTGCCATTCCATGATTCTTTGGATCGAGCAAACCTCCGCCTGCCACGGTTCCTGATGTATGTATGCCATGATAACTTGGTACCGCATACACCCTGTTAATGAGCCTTCCGGTAAAATCGAGGTGCGTGGATACTTCTGCATTGTCACCAACGCCAACGGTTACTCCCTTTCCACTCAGGTTTCTTCCGGCAGGCGAAAGCAAACTGCTCAACCCATGTGTTGCAACAGACTTATAGTTCAGTATTTTATCGCTGATCATTTGCAGGCTGATGTTACTTACAAATGGCAAAGCAGCAATGGCGGTAATAACACTTTTATCAGGCTGAATGAAAATAATGTGCGTATCCGAAAATTTTGTTGGTACAATAACAGCTCCTGCTTTTTGCAGTTCCTTCTGCACCATTGTTTTACTCAAAGACGGGTAATAACTTACAGCAAATGCCTTTACATTGTTTTTTGCACTGGCTGTTTGGGCAGAAAGCGAAGGATCAGTTTTATAAAAAGAAGGGATATTGTTGACAGATGAAACGCCAAGGTCTTTCAGCGAAGAAAGATCAAAATTATTTTTTATGCTGGCCAGGTAGGCATTACCGGGAAGATAATCACCTAATTCAAGGCCGCTATTTTTTAATTGTTCCTTTGTTTGTGCAGTTGGCAATGCCGAAAACTGAACCAGTACAAAATAATGGTCGCCAAATAAAGAAGGCTGGATATCTTCCTTATTAAAGACCTGTTTGCTGATATTATTTCCGGTTACAAAGTTTCCCTTTTTAAACCGAACAGTTTGTTCGGGTTGCTGCGCAAGAACAGTAAGGCCATTAAAACACAGCAATACAAAAAGGCTAAATGGGTAGCATTTTTTCATGGAAGTTGTATACTATTGGATTTCGGTGATCATATCTTCTTCAAAATTATTGCTAAATAATACTGAAAAGACCTACTGTTAACGCTTTTGCTGCCTTGATATTGCAATTTTTTGAGATAAAATCCGTTTTTTGAGGCAAGCACTATCTTTGCACGACTGATGAACCTGGAAGTGTTGTTGAAAGAATACGCAAATGACCCCCGCTGTTTTGCCATAGCGGACAGGATTGCTACTGCCCAACCTCAACGAATTCAGCTTTCCGGTCTTCACGGAAGTGCAGCCCCCTTCATTGTTTCGGCCATTTTTGATAACCCGGCCGCTGCTCACCTTAATCACCTTATTATTTTGCGGGATGCCGAGGAAGCCGCCTATTTTCACAATACCCTTGAGAACCTTACTAAGGCATTGAATCTTTTTTATTTCCCTTCCTCTTTTAAAAATAAAAAGAATTACCGGCTGCTGAATCCCAGCCATGTAATGTTGAGAACGGAGTGCCTGACCCGTTTTTCATCTCCCATCGGTACTGGCCGGGTGGGTATCGTCATCACGCACGCAGAAGCATTGTTTGAAAAAGTGGTGCTTTCAAAAAAACTTTCTGCCAACATCATTTCCATTAAGCAAAGTGATACGCTGGAAGTGAACAACATTTTAGGGAGGTTGGTTGACCATGGTTTTGAACGCACAGATTTTGTTTACCAACCCGGCCAGTTTGCCATACGGGGTGGCATACTCGATATTTATTCTTTTGGAAATGAAAAGCCTTATCGTGTTGAATTATTCGGCAATGAGGTAGACAGTATCCGCATCTTTGATCCCGAAACGCAATTGAGTGAAAGAAAATTGCTGCAGGTGAATATCATCCCGAATGTAGAAACACAGTTTGACAGCGGTGATAAAATATCGCTACTGGAATTTTTACCTGAGCATACTGTTGTATGGACCGAAGATTGGGAATTCATCAGGGAAAAGATTGAACAGGAAGAGGAGGATCTGGAGTTGGCAATTGGCAGCTGGCAGCTGGCAGTTGGCAGTCAGCAGGCAAATGAAGACCCGCTTGATCAGAAAACAACATTGAATGTAAATGATTTTGTAAAGGCAGCGATCATTGAAGATCAGCTCAAACTTCGCCACATCATAGAACTGGGGAAAAAATCATACTTCGGCAACCAACTATCAACTACCAACTATCAACTTATTTCTTTCGGTACTAAAGAACAACCCTCTTTCAACCGCCAGTTCAACCTCCTCATAAAAAACCTAAAAGACTACGAAGCAAAAAAATACAATATCTATTTATTTGCTGAAAACCCAAAACAACTGGAACGGTTACATGTAATTTTTACCGACCTGAAAGCGGAAGTAAATGTAATTCCGATACCAACGTCCATCCATGAAGGCTTTATTGATGATGACCTGAAAGTGGTTTGCTATACCGATCACCAGATCTTTCAACGCTACCACAAATACAAGGTAAAGCAGGCATTCAGCAAGAACAAGGCACTCACTTTAAAGACGCTCCGGGAGTTGCAGCCGGGTGATTATATAACACATATTGATCATGGAGTGGGCGTGTACAGCGGTTTACAGAAGATAGAAGCGAATGGGCGGATGCAGGAAGCGGTGCGCATTCAATACAAGGATGGCGATCTGCTCTATGTAAATATCTCTTCTTTACACAAGATCAGCAAGTACAGTGGAAAGGAAGGTTCTGTTCCCAAGATGAATAAGCTGGGCAGCGATGTGTGGAACAGGTTAAAGGATAGAACAAAGAAACAGGTCAAAGATATTGCCACCGACCTGATAAAATTATATGCACAGCGAAAAAGTCAGTTGGGCTTTGCACATAGCCCGGATAACTACATGCAAACCGAACTGGAAGCAAGTTTTATTTATGAAGATACGCCCGACCAGGGCAAGGCAACCGAAGATGTAAAAAGGGATATGGAGAAAGCTTCGCCAATGGATCGCCTGGTTTGTGGTGATGTTGGGTTCGGCAAAACAGAGATCGCCATACGTGCCGCATTTAAAAGCTGCTGCGACGGTAAACAGGCTGCCGTATTGGTTCCTACCACGATCCTTGCTTACCAGCACTTCAAGACTTTCGGTGACAGGTTAAAGGACTTCCCGGTAACCGTAGATTTTATCAATCGCTTTAAATCTACCAAAGAAAAAAAAGAAACCCTGCAGAAACTGGCCGAAGGAAAGATTGATATCATCATCGGTACCCATGCCTTGCTAAGCAAAGATGTAAAATTCAAGAACCTCGGCGTAATGATCATTGATGAAGAACAGAAATTTGGCGTAGCAGCTAAGGAAAAACTAAAACAGCTAAGGACAACCGTTGATTCATTGACACTAACGGCAACGCCTATACCAAGAACATTGCAATTCAGTTTAATGGGTGCCCGCGATCTCAGCATCATCAATACGCCCCCTCCCAACCGCCAGCCCATACAAACCGAAGTAATGGTATTCAATGAAGACGCCATCCGTGATATTATTTATTATGAAACGGAAAGAGGCGGACAGGCCTTCTTTATCCATAACCGTGTGAACGGGCTCGCCGAAATGAAAGGTTTGATTCAGGGCCTCTGTCCCGATATCAGCATCGCCTATGCGCACGGGCAGATGGAAGGAGATGAGCTGGAAGATACCATCCTGGATTTCATGGACAAGAAATACGATGTGCTCGTATGCACCAATATTGTGGAGAGTGGCGTAGACATTCCCAACGTAAATACCATCATCGTTAATAATGCCAATCAATTTGGCTTAAGTGACCTACACCAGTTAAGGGGAAGGGTTGGACGCAGTAATAAGAAAGCTTTCTGTTATTTACTGGCGCCGCCCATGAGTACGTTACCACCTGATAGTCGCAAACGCCTGCAAACACTGGAACAGTACAGTGACCTGGGTAGTGGTTTCCAGATCGCCATGCGTGACCTTGACATACGCGGTGCCGGTAATTTATTAGGCGGTGAGCAAAGTGGTTTCATTGCTGAGATCGGTTTTGAAATGTACCAAAAGATATTGGACGAAGCTATCAGGGAATTAAAACGCAGTGAGTTCAAAGAATTATTTGCTGCAGAGATTCAGCAGCAGGATGATTTTGTAAAAGACTGTAGCATCGATACCGATCTGGAAATACTGATCCCGGATGATTACGTAGAAAGTATCACAGAACGCCTCAGCCTATATTCAAGACTGGATAATTGCGAAACAGCTAAAGACCTGGATGATTTTCATATAGAAATGATCGATCGCTTTGGCCCCATACCTCCGCAAGTAGAAGATCTTTTCACCACTGTTCGTTGCCGTAAGATCGCTGTAGAACTTGGTTTTGAAAAACTATTCCTGAAGAATGAAGTGCTTAAATGTTTTTTTGTCAGCAACCCCGACTCTCCTTATTTCCAAAGTGCAACCTTCAATGGCATATTACAATTCCTTCAAACAGGCACTAACAAGGGTAAATTAAAACAGGTTGGCAAGAATGGGATATTGATCGTGGAAAATGTAAAGGCCATGAATGACCTGTTTGAATTTCTGGAAAGAATGTTGCGGAGTATTTTACCTTAAATTTGTTGCGATCTGGTTATTGCTTTGCGGCGCTTTGATACCGGGCTCTCCTATGATCTGTAGAAATATATTTCATGAACAAAAAACAATACAATTTATTATCGTTGCCCGTAATTGTTGCGGCGCTTGGTTTTTTTGTTGATGTGTTCGACCTGTTGCTTTTTGGTGTTGTGCGCAAACCAAGTTTACATGACCTCGGTTTATCTGAAACAGCAATTTTAACCAGCGGAGAATTGTTGATAAGTATCCAGATGATCGGCATGGTGCTGGGCGGCATTGTATGGGGAATACTCGGCGATAAAAAAGGAAGATTAAAAGTATTGTTTGGTTCTATCCTGTTATACTCAATAGCCAATATCCTCAATGGTTTTGTTCAAACTGTACCACAGTATATTATAATACGTTTTATTGCCGGGTTTGGCCTGGCCGGAGAATTGGGTGCCGGTATTACATTAACAAGCGAGATCTTACCAAAAGAAAAAAGAGGTATCGCTGCTACGATCATTGCTGCCACCGGAGTTATTGGCGGCATAACCGCAGCATTGCTTTATAAAACGATCGGGGATTGGCGGATTTTATATTTCATTGGCGGCGGCATAGGGTTGGTCTTATTGATAATGCGCATAGCCGTTGCTGAAAGTGGTATGTATGATTCCATGAAAAAATCGACGGTGGAGTTGGGGAATTTTTTAAAGTTCTTTACTTCCAAAGAACGTTTTTACAGGTATATGAGGGGCATCCTTATCGGCCTGCCTGTATGGTATACAATCGGAATGTTGGTATCCTTTGCAGATCAGTTTGGTAATAAGATGGGGGTACCAAACATAAAACCGGGAGATGCTATCATGTCGCAATACATAGGTTTGGGTTTAGGCGATATTACGGCAGGCCTCTTAAGCAATTATTTAAAAAGCAGGAAAAAGGCATTATTTATTTTTTACTGTATCGTTTCAATTTTTTTGATCTTGTTCTTTACACAGCAGCATCCCTCGCAGGAATATTTTTATTTTATCTGTGCAGGCCTGGGTTTTGGTTCGGGCATTTCTGTATTATACATCACTACTTCTGCCGAACAATTTGGGACCAACTTAAGGGCGTCTGCTTCCATTTCTATTACAAATATGGTAAGAGGGTTTACGCCGCTATTGCTTTTATGTTTTACACAATTAAGAAAGGTCACGGGTTATGTGCCCGGGGCATGGATAATAGGAATAGCAGTAATGCTCACTGGTTTTGCAGCATTGTATTTTACAAAAGAAAGCTTTGGAAAAGACCTGGATTTCATAGAGGAATAAGAAGTAATCACCTGTTGAAATAAAAAAAGCCATCCGTCAGATGGCGAATGGCTCAATACATTTAAGGTTAAAACTACCAGGCTTTTTTAGCCACCCCATCCTTAACGGCTTCCAGTGCAGTAGCTTCGCTAAGCATAGTGGTCATTTTATTACCTTTTCCATCGTCTCCCTGGGCCATATAGCCACCACGGGAAGTTTTGGTTATCACCGCATTCTGCATGGGAACGTTTTTTTCTTTCGTCTTCATGCAATAGGCTGTTAACATTTTTGGCATTTTGTTGAATTTATGGTTAGTAAATATGGGCTGAAGTAGTAAGCTTCAGGCTACAAGCTACTAAAAATATTGGTTTTTGCAAAAAAGCCACGCCTACACAACCCGTTTTACGTATAAAATCGGCCTTCCCACTACTATATTGATTATCCTCGTTCAGGAGGTGCTTTTCCCCCTTAACCTGCTTGTAGAAGGCCCGGTTGGAAGCGTAAGTCCTTTTCTTACAAGGGTTTTATGACTCAGCGCTGTAGTATTCACCCGTAGCAAATATGGTTATAAAAAAGGGGGCAAAGCCCCCATTTCCTGTGATCTGATAAATTATCAAGATTTTACAAATATTATCATCCTATACGTCGATCCGGGCATATTTAGCATGTGTTTCAATAAATTCCCTGCGTGGTGGTACTTCATCGCCCATCAACATACTGAACACCCTGTCTGCCTCTGCGGAGCTTTCAATGGTAACTTGTTTTAAAGTACGGGTTGCAGGATTCATCGTGGTTTCCCATAATTGTTCTGCATTCATTTCACCCAAACCTTTATAACGCTGTATACCTACACTATCATCCTTGCCCTGTCCGAACCGTGTAACCAATGCTTTGCGCTCCACATCATTCCAGGCGTATTCCTGTTCCTTCCCCTTTTTTACGAGATATAAAGGTGGCTGTGCAATAAAAACATAGCCCTGTTCCACCAGTTCTTTCATATACCTGAAAATAAAAGTGAGGATCAAGGTAGCAATATGGCTTCCATCCACATCGGCATCAGTCATAATGATCAACTTATGATAACGGAGTTTAGAAAGATCCAAAGCTTTCGGATCTTCAGGAGTGCCGATCTTCACCCCCAATGCAGTGAACATATTACGTATCTCCTCATTGTCATATATCTTATGCTCCATTGCTTTTTCAACGTTCAGTATCTTTCCGCGTAATGGAAGGATGGCCTGGAAACTTCTATCCCTTCCCTGCTTGGCGGTACCCCCTGCCGAGTCTCCTTCTACTAAATATAACTCGCAACGTTGAGGGTCCTTATCACTGCAGTCTGCCAGTTTACCCGGCAGCCCGCCACCTGTTAATACACTTTTGCGCTGCACCATTTCACGGGCCTTACGTGCCGCCGCCCTCGCTTGTGCAGCCAATATTACTTTTTGTATGATGGTCTTGGCATCCTTGGGGTTCTCTTCCAGGTAAGCCACCAGCACGCGGCTCAGGGTACTATCCACTACGCCCATTACTTCACTGTTGCCTAATTTGGTCTTGGTTTGTCCTTCGAATTGCGGTTCCGGAACTTTCACAGATATGATAGCGCTTAATCCTTCCCGGAAGTCGTCTCCCTCTATCTCTACCTTGGCTTTTTCAAACATGCCTTCTTTTTCACCATAGCTTTTGAATACCCTGGTAATGGAACGACGGAAGCCGGCCACATGTGTACCGCCTTCAATGGTATTGATGTTATTAACGTAACTGAAAAGATGTTCCTGGTAACCTGTATTGTAGATCATCGCTACTTCTACCATTACATTGGAAACCTCATCGCGGCCATCACAATAAATAACGGTGGGGAGTAGTGGCTGGCGATTGGCATTCTTATCCAGCATTTCCACGAACTCAACAATGCCGCCTTCGCTGTAAAAACTTTTAGTGTATATTTTACCATCATCATCTTTCTCGCGCTCATCATTGATATTGATGGTGATCTTCCTGTTCAAAAAAGACAACTCCCTTAATCTCCCTTCCAGTATTTCCCTGTTGTAAATGCCTGATGTAAAAATGCTCAGGTCGGGCCAGAAATGAACGGTAGTACCCTGCGTACTCGATTTTCCGGTTTCCCTCACCGGGTATGCCGGAATGCCTTTTGCATATTCCTGTTCAAAAGATTTTCCATCGCGGTTAACTGTTACATGCAATTTCGAACTCAATGCATTTACGCAACTTACACCCACACCATGCAAGCCTCCCGATACTTTATAAGAATCCTTATCAAATTTTCCACCTGCATGTAAAACGGTCATTACCACTTCCAGCGCACTGCGATTCTCCTTGGTATGTAAACCGGTGGGTATACCACGACCATCGTCTTCCACCTTGATAGAATTATCTTCATTGATCGTTACAGTGATATTCTTACAATGGCCGGCAAGTGCTTCGTCAATAGAATTATCCACTACCTCATAAACAAGGTGATGCAATCCTTTTACACCCACGTCGCCGATGTACATGGCGGGGCGTTTACGAACTGCCTCTAAACCTTCTAAAACCTGGATACTGTCGGCGCCATAACCGTTGCTGGCGGGGGTTGTTACTGCTACTGTTTCTGTACTCATAAAATCGTTCAAAATAGCTTTAAAATTACCAATTTTACTATTCCTGCAAATGTACGGAAAATCAGGTGTTTCAGCCAATTTTTAGAGCGTATTTTAATGTGCAAATTGGCAAATGTGTAAATGTGCAAAATTGGAGTTAAAGAGCCTTTATTTTGGTTATAGTTAGTGGGTTCAAGCCCGGCAAAAATCGCCACACTGGCACATTTGTATATTTTCACATTTGCACATCGCTTTCTTCCGTATCTTTGTATCGAAATTTTTCGATGTATCAACAATCCGACATATTAAGCATAGCACGTAAACAGCCCCTGATGCAGGAGGAACTGGATATGTTATTGCATGTTGACCGGGCTGTTCCCGGATCTGTACATTATTCCATAAAACGGTATCGCAAACAACCACAATGGAATATTGATGATACCGGCATACTCGTTTATCATTACCAAAAAAATGACCCTTCAGAAAATTATCTTGAATTGAAATTCTGCGTAAGTGGTAATATTTACTGTCGCCAGAAACAAACAGAATGTGATTTCTGCAAATTCAATTCATCAAAAAGCTGTATCGAAAAAGTAGAAAGTGTGGATGTGCTGAGTTTTAGTTTTAAGCCTTCTTACTTAACACAATTCACAAAGAACAGCAATCGTACCAGTTTTACTGAAGACGTATTGGCTTTCAATCATAAGTCTTCTTTCTCCAAACAATTACCGCTTTGTGGCAAAACA
>JANYIM010000098.1 GCA_025362055.1 Bacteroidota bacterium | reverse complement strand
CGCATGAGGCCAAACAATTCGCCGCTTTGCTCATAACGGTAACAGGTGCCATACTCCGCAATACGGTATGGCAGGTCCTTATAACTTTTTGGCTCTGCATCAAATATCTTATGGTGATGCGGGCAGTTCATCGGCTTCAGGTAAAATTTTTCACCATCCATCTCCATCGGCGGGAACATGCTATCTGCATAATAAGGAAGATGCCCGCTGGTGAGGTACAGGCTTTCCCTGGCGATATGCGGTGTTACAACCCTTTTGTATCCTGCTGCCATTTCTGTTTCCTTGGCCAGTTTTTCCAATTCTTCAATGATCACAGTACCATTCGGCATCCACAATATCAGTCCGGGCCCCACATTATCATCTATGGTATAAATGCCCAGTTCTTTTCCGAGTTTCCGGTGATCTCTTTTCTTGGCTTCTTCAAGCATTAAAACATATTCATCCAATTCTTTCTGGTTAGGGAATGTAACACCATAAATACGGGTAAGTTGTTTATTTTTTTCATTGCCTTTCCAGTAAGCACCGGCTATGCTTGTTAGTTTTATTGCTTTGATAAGACCCGTATGCGGGATATGCGGGCCCCGGCAGAGATCTGTAAAACCGCCCTGTGTATAAAAGCTGATCTCTCCGTCGGTCAATCCACTTAAGAGATCCAGTTTATATTCATCACCTTTCTCTGTAAAATAATTTATGGCTTCCGCCTTTGGCATTGCTTTACGGACATAAGGGTTGCTTTGCCTGGCCAGTTCATTCATTTTCTTTTCAAGGTTAAGCAGGTCCTCTTCTGTGATCTTGTTATCGCCAAGATCCATATCATAATAAAAACCTTTATCAATGGCCGGTCCCACCCAGAATTTTACACCCGGAAAAGTAGCTTCTACAGCCTCAGCCATTAAATGCGCAGAAGAATGCCAAAAAGTTGATTTCCCGTCTGCATCATCCCAGGTCAATAATTTAAGTGATGCATCTGATTCAATAGGCCTTGATGCATCCCATACCTGCCCGTTTATATTTGCAGCCAGCACTTTTCTTGCCAACCCCTCGCTGATGGATTTCGCCACATCCAAAGCAGTGCTGCCTGGTTGGTATTCCTTAATCGCCCCGTCCGGTAATGTTATCTTTATCATATCTTTAATAAGCTGCCTGTAAGCAGGCAGGCTGCAAATTTAACGAAGTATTAGCTATGGAAAAATTTATCTAAAATATCTTTGTAAAGGATAAAAATGAGTATCGATCAGCATTATCGTACTTCCGTTTTAGAATGATCCCTGATCTGATCAACTAAAAAGATAGAAAAGAAAATGAAAAAAGGTTTACAACTATTCATTGGAGTTATGCTTACGCTGGGGCTATCCGCCCAAAATTTCAATGGCCAGTGGAAAGGGCAGTTTACCGATAACAGCACTTCTTTTGTGGGCTGGGGTGGTGAACGATGTGATTATGTGTTGGAAATTGAATGCAAAGGGAAGATTGTTACGGGATATTCTTACACTTATTTTAATGATGGCGGAAAACGCTACTATACCATTTGCAGGTTGGAAGGGAAATTAGACAGGGCAAGTAAGTTCATTGAAGTGAGCGAAGTAGAAAGAACAAAAACGAATGTACCCAATAACATCCGCAACTGTTTCCAGATCCACCGGCTTACGTATTTCCAGCAGGCCGGAGAGCAAACACTGGAAGGTACCTGGATACCTGCTCCAAACCAGGAAGGTGATTGCGGCTATGGTACTACCAGTTTATCCCGGAGAGTTCTTCAAAAGAATGCGGCGCTTTTCAATACTACAAAGGCTAAAGTCAATAAGCCCGTTGTAAAATCACCACCCGTTGTAAATAATAATGGTCTCAAAAATAAAACAACGGCAACACCTCCTGTTGTAAAGCAAAAAATTGCCCCAGCTGTTGTAAAGAACATTCCAAAGATCGTAACGCCCGCTCCTCCTGTTGTAACCAATAATACAACCGTTGTGGAAGCACCACAGAAAAAAGATCCGCCAGCAGTTGTAAAAACCGAAACAAAGGCCGAGGCTCCTGAAAAAAAGAATACGGATCTTAATTTTGAAAAAAGGAATAACAACCTCATCAAAACGATTGAGGTCGATAGTGGAAGTTTTCGGGTTGACCTGTATGATAATGGTGCAATTGACGGAGATAGTATTTCGCTGTTCTTTAATGGAAAATTATTATTGTCGCATAAGCGGCTTAGTGATAAGGCCATCACCCTTACTTTAAAGATAGATGAGAAGAAAGAGATGAATGAACTGGTGATGTATGCCGAGAATTTAGGCGAAATACCTCCCAATACGGCCCTAATGGTAGTAACTGACGGCGATAACCGTTATGAAGTGCGTATCTCCTCCGACCTGGAGCAAAGCGGGGTCATTCGTTTTATACATAAAGCCAAAAAAGGGCAATAAACCACTCCCAAATACGTTTTAATTACAACCAATATCGATGTAATGAAAACCTATGTCCCAGTTGCAATCCTCTTTGCCGGGCTTTTTTTAATAAGTATTATTAATAGTTCGTGTTCAAAAATAAGCGATAGTTCAGGTGTGCCAAAAGAGCAATTGATCATTGGCCATTGGAACATAAACAGGGTACAACTAAGACTTTATTATGGCGGGGTATTTACCAAAGACACCATATTGAAGCAAACACCAATGCCCGAAAATTATGTAAGTTTTGCCGCCGGGGGAAATTTTGAATACCGGTTCAATAACCCTGCAGCTGATGTTGGAACCTACCAGTTCGTAGGTACAGATTCAGTAGTATCAAATGTTACCAGTAAAGTATACAGGTGGAAAATGCTGACATTAACGGATGTACTTTTTACCGTAATGAATACATCCACAAACCCGGCTTATCCCGGTGCTACCGTTGAAACCTACCAGACTTTTGTAAAATAGTTTTAATCCGAACCCCAACGAAAAAATGCATCTCTTTTTGAGGTGCTTTTTTTTTGCACCTGCCCCATCCCGGAAAGGGGTGACTTAAAATTTAAAATTCCATGTCACCGCCGGGATGATCGGGAATAAGGAAACCTTCTTCGCTTGTATCTGCAGGGTTCCGTTATAGGGATTGCCGGTCTGGTCAAAATAAATGAAATAGGGATTCTGGTGACTGTAGGCATTGTAAATGCTGAATACCCATTCACTTTTCCATTTATGCTTTTCGCTTTTTTTAGGGGTCAGGATCGCAGACAGGTCTAACCGGTGATAGGAAGGCAGGCGGTATTCATTTATGCGACTATACTCCTGCGTTAGTATACCACCGATTATATAAAAACGCTGGGGCAGTGTTGCGGCGTTACCGCTGCCATACACAAAAGTAGCAGATAGCCTCCACTTTTTATTCAATGCATACATCGCTACGATACTCATATCATTCCGCCGGTCGTATTTTGCAGGATATTTTTCCCCGAAGTTGAGGGCTGCGAATTTACGCCAGGTCCAACTCAATGTATAACCGATCCATCCTGTGAGGCGGCCCTTGGTCTTATTGATGAATAATTCACTGCCATAACTCCAGCCATTGCCAAAGGTGAAAAAATTCTCTGTGTCTTCCAGTGTATTTGGCGTGTACCCCTCACTGTATTCGATCTGGTTCTGCATTTTTTTGTAATACAGTTCAACAGATGTTTCATACATATTGTCTTTGAAATTCTTGAATAAGCCTGTTGCATACAACCAACTTATCTGTGGTTTTACTCTATAGGTGCTGGGTACCCAGATATCCGTTGGTAATGTTGTGCCTGCATTACTTACCAGGTGAATATACTGAAGGTTACGCGTTACCGATGCCTTGATGGAAGTCTCATCATTGATCGCATACCGGATGGTGAACCGGGGCTCCAGTCCACCATAGGTATGAACTGCCTTGCCGCTTTCGAAAACCGTACTGTCCAGCCGGTTACCATTATCATCTGTTGTATAGATCTTGTAAGGCCCCACTTGTTGAAACCAACTGTAGCGGAGGCCTGCATTGATCTTTATCCTGTCATTGATCTCCCAGTCATCCTGTATATAAATAGCTGCTTCATGGGCGAATTTGATCTGTGCGTTATTGGGTTTAAATACAACAGAATCTTCTTTGCCGCTGATCACTGAAGGTGTAAAACGATGATAAGTATAAATGCCGCCGAATTTTATCTTATGCCCGGTGAACGGGTACAGGTCAAAGTCCTGCTTCAAACTAACATCCCGGATACCCGAAGCTAATTTTATCTCAAAATTATTCTGTATAGCTTTAAATGTAAAATTGTAATCGTTATAAACAGCAGTCGTATTTCCAAACAGCCTGTTATTGAAAACATGGTTCCAGCGCAAGGTACCTGTAGCGTTTCCCCAGGGGATATTTATTTTCAGGCTTTGATGGCCATTCGCAAAATCAAAGACATCCCTCCCAAAATAACCACTCGCATACAGCCTGTCCTTCTCCGAGAATTTATAATTCATCTTTGCATTCAGGTCATAAAAATAATATCCTGAACCATAGAATTGGCTTGACTTTGAAATGAAAGGTTTCACCAATGCATCAATATAAGTTCGCCTTGCAGAAATAATAAAAGAAGCCTTGTTTTTTTTAATGGGCCCCTGTATGGATAAACGGGATGCGATCAGTCCAATACCGCCATCTACCTGTAATTTTTGGTTATTGCCTTCCTTCATGGAAATATCCAGCACACTTGATAAACGGCCACCATATTGTGCAGGCATGCCTCCTTTGATCAGTGTAACATTTTTTATCGCATCGGCATTGAAAATGGAAAAGAATCCAAATAAATGCCCGGTATTATACACCGGTGCGTCATCCAGCAATATCAAATTCTGATCGGGGCCGCCGCCACGTACATAAATGCCGGCGCTGCCTTCTCCTGCATTGCGTACGCCTGGTAATAACTGGATGGTCTTTAGCAGGTCTACCTCACCCAAAAAAGCAGGAATGGATTTTATCTGTTCTATCGGCAGATTGAATTTTCCCATCTGCGCATTCTTAACATTGGCATCCCTTTTTTTGGAAGACACGATCACTTCTTCCGATAATTTTATCCCGGGCAATACATCAAAATTAAATTGCCGGTCACGGTCCAGTTTTAATTCAATTATTTTGGGTTGGTAACCAATATAAGAACATACAAGGGTATAATCACCCGCTGTAAGTGTGATAGAGTAAAATCCATAAAGGTTACTGCTGATGCCTTTCGTTTGTCCCTTTACGGAGATCGTTGCACCTATCAGCGTTTCGCCATTCAAAGAATCCTTTATAAAACCACTGAGTGTATACCTTACCGGTTGCAATACAGGTTTGGCCTGGGCTGCTGCAAAAAAGGGTGCCAGGATAAACAATAAAACAAAACATTTGATCTTCATGGTTACCACGTACTTCAGGATTCTGTTCCCCGACAAATTACATACAGGCATGGGCCCGTATTTTTATTATTGCGCTTTAATTGTATCCATTATTGAGCCGCAATGCAACATGCTGCTTTTAAACTCCGGGTGATTTTTTCCCAGGTAAGGATTTACGATCTCTTCACTGTTGCTGATCCAGTTGGCTTCTTTTCCTTCACCAAATGCCATCGGGCAGTTCTGCCAGTAAACACTTGGCCCGCTATAATTGATCGCTTTAAGAAAAGGATACAGGTTTTCATTCACCATACTGAAATCTTTTCTCATCTCCGTAATATTTGTTTGCAGCAAAAGGCTTTTAGCATTACTCTTTATATTTTCCAGGCTGATGGAATCAGTTACATAGATCCCGGCGGTATCTTTTTTTAATTCCTTTAAATTAATGCTGTCGGTAAGTACGATCATCTTTTTACAGGCTTCCTTTGCTTTGGCCGTATCTGCTTCCACAAAAGCGGTTTTCATGTCGAAATAAGCATTCAATACGGATAAAATGCTTTTATTAAATACATCCGAATGTTGCTTTAAAGCCATTGGTGGTGTTTTTGGGCCACTATCCCCATGACCGCCGGCATGGCTGAACTTATACCAGTAAAAGCCAACTATAGCAAGAATGACTAATAATATTCCAAGGAGGATCTTCTTTATCATGATCAGTTTTTTTACAAAGTTAACAGATAACGGTTATTTGAATAAATAGTTTAACGATTGGCGTACATTTGCGCCTTTGTACACCATACTAAACAACGAATACGGGTATTATGCTGCTAGGATTACAAAATGTGACTTTTGAATTTGGTGCAAGGACCATTGTGGAGGATGCTACCTGGCATATTCAGCCCAATGAACGCATTGGATTAATTGGCTATAACGGTACCGGAAAATCCACTTTATTAAAGGTGCTCACCGGCCAATTTCTGCCTAACAAAGGCACTGTTGAGAAAGGCAGGGAAACTACCATTGGTTTCCTGCACCAGGACCTGCTTAGTTTTGATACAGAGGATTCTATCCTGGAAGTGGCCATGGGAGCTTTTGAACGGGTGAAACAACTCGAAAAAGAAATTGAATCAATAGGTAAAGAACTGGAATTAACCGGGGATGAAAGCCTTGCGCATGATTATGCCGACCGCTTACACGAACTGGAGGTACTGGGCGGTTATGACATACACCATAAGACGGAAGAGATCCTCCAGGGCCTGGGTTTCGCCAATGCCGACCTGCAAAAGCCCTACAAGCAATTCAGCGGAGGATGGAGGATGAGGGTGTTACTGGCAAAAATGATCCTGATGCATCCGGATGTTTTATTGTTGGATGAGCCTACCAATCACCTTGACCTTCCAAGTATTGAATGGCTGGAGAAATACCTGCAACATTATCCGGGTGCCGTTGTCATCGTTAGCCATGACCGTTATTTTCTAGACCGGATGGTTACGAAGGTTGTTGAGCTATACCAGCAACAATTGCATTTTTATACAGGGAATTATTCTTTTTATGAGACCGAGAAAGCGCAGCGGGTAGACATTCAGAAGAAGGCTTATGAAAATCAGCAGGACTATATACGTCAGCAGGAAAGGTTTGTGGAACGCTTCAAGGCAAAGGCGAGTAAAGCTGCGGCCGCACAAAGTATTGTAAAGCGATTGGATAAATTAGACAGGATAGAAGACGTAGAGATCGAGCGGCCCAATATGCGCATTAATTTTTCTGTTGATAAGCAACCCGGAAGAATTTTGTGTACGCTAAAACATGTATCCAAAAGTTTTGGTGACATAAAGATCATTGAAAATACCGGTGCCGAGATAGACCGTGGCGACAAGATAGCGCTGATAGGTGCCAATGGAAAAGGGAAATCAACCTTGCTCCGGATCATTGCAGGAACGGAACAATATAAGGGCGATAGGATCTGGGGGCATAACGTGGAAGACGCCTTTTACGCACAGCACCAACTTGAAGCGCTGAATATTAATAATACGGTACTGGAAGAAATGAAAGACAGCAGGAGCGGTAAAACCGATCTTGAATTAAGAAGTTTATTGGGCTGCTTTTTATTTAGCGGTGACGACGTTGATAAAAAGATCAAAGTATTAAGCGGTGGGGAAAAAGCAAGAGTAGCATTGGCCAAGACCATTGTAAGCAAGGCAAATTTTCTTTTATTGGATGAGCCTACCAATCACCTCGACATACATTCAGTTGACCTGTTGATTGAATCATTGAATAAATATGAAGGCAGTATCGTACTGGTAAGTCATGATCGTTATTTCATCAGTCGCATTGCCAATAAAATATGGGAAATAGAAGATCATAAGATCCGGGAATTCAAAGGTACCTATACCGAATGGGAAGACTGGAAGGCAAGAAGGGAATTGGCAATAAGCAAAGAGCAAAAAGCAAAAAACGGCAAGCAGGAAAAACAAGAACAGCCTGTTAACCCACCCGGGGCGTCCAAAAAAGAAGAGGCAAAAAATGAACATCGCAGTTCCATTGATAAAGAAGCAAAAAAAGAATTACAAAAACTAAAGAATCGTTTTCAACAACTGGAAGAAAAGATCGCACAGTTGAATAAAAAGAAAGCTGAACTGGAAACCGCATTAACGTCTCCTGATGTTTATGGGAATAAGAACAAGTTCCTGGAAACAGAAACGGCTTATAAGAATGTAGCCTCCGATCTGCAACAGGCCAATACCGATTATGAACAGGTATTTGAGAAAGTTGTTGAGATGGAAGAAAAGATGCAGTAATATAGAAATGAAAGATCTTAAATGTACAATGTAAAAGTTAGCGGCTATGTAATTAAACTCGTTACCTTCTGCTGTCATTTTATTTCTATGACAAGATTCCTGAAGTGTAAAGTTTTTTCAGTACAAGACACGGTCATTAGTTATAGGGATGTTATAGGGATATTATAGGGACTTTCCTCTTAGGCTCCTCTATAGGTTCTCTATAGTTCCGCTAGTGCTCCTACTACTTTCACCTTATGGAACACGCTCAAACTAATTTGGTATGCCATGATTTATTTATGAATACACAGGGCTTCAGTTCCGAGCCTGAACAATCAACAATTCCCTGCCTGCACAAAGCCCTGTTCGTTGTAGCATTCAATGATTTAAGGAACCTGCCAGATCTTAAACCGCCCACCTTCTACATTTCGTTAAACACATTAAATAAAAAACCTCCGATAAAATTATCGGAGGTTTTTTATTTAATCAATTATACTGAATTAATAGTTTCTCAATTTCATTTCCACTCTCCTGTTCTTGGCACGACCTGCAGTTGTTTTGTTTGGAGCAATTGGCCTGTCTGGACCGTATCCTTCAGAAGTGATACGGCTTTCGTCAGTACCAGCAGCTTTTAAATAAGCAGCAACTGAAGCAGCACGGTCATCAGATAATTTCATGTTCATATCATGTTTACCTGTGCTGTCTGTATGGCCTTCAACATTGATCTTAAATGTTGGATTGTCTTTTAATATCTGAGCAACTGTTTTTAAAGGACCGAAAGATTTTGCTAATAATTTAGCACTACCTGTTGCAAAGAATACATTTTTTGCAGCGATGTTAACCTGCTGAATTATTTTTTCAGAGATAACAGGGCAACCAAAATTAGAGGCAGGGCCTGGTTCGTTGATACATTTATCTTCTTCATCATTTACACCATCCTTATCAGTATCAGGAATAGGACATCCCTGGTAGCGTGCATATCCAAAAACATCCGGGCATTTATCAACTTCATCATTGATACCATCTTTATCCCTGTCAGGAATAGGGCATCCCTGGTAACGGGCTAAACCTGGTACATCCGGGCATTTATCATCGATATCAGCGATACCATCACCATCTCTGTCTGGGCAACCTTTCAATGAAGCTAAACCTGGAGTATCCGGGCACCTGTCATCAGCATCCAAAACACCGTCTCCATCTCTATCCGGTGGCGGTGGTGGCGGTGGTGGTGGTGGTGGTGGCGGTGGTGGAGCAGCAGCTTTTTCACGACCAATATTTTCTGCAAATCCTACAGAATAAAATAAATTATCGCCCAAAGTTTTCTTTGTTAACGAGAATTTGTATTGTGCCTGTACGAATAGATAAGTAACATTAGCAAAGTTGAATTGAACACCCACACCAACCGGTATATAAGCACCAATATGGCCGGTGTAATATCCACCTCCAACACCTGCAGTTAAGAAAGGTGCGATCTTGGCGTTATCAGCGTATGGACGAATATTAATAGTTGGTTCCAATTCAAGTCCAACTTCAGTTGTTGATCCTGAAACAGGATTATTGTAATAAATAGCTCTGTAATCACGGAACATGCCATTTACCTTAAGCGAGAAATCAACTTTTTTAGTTAACCCTCTCCAGTAAGAAAGAGACAACCCTTTGTCCATTTGACTTACTGTTTGGTAAACTTTACCAGAAACAGGATCTTTAATTCCGGTAGGAGCATTAAAATCTGCAAGGTTGAAATGTAAGCCAATGAGTTGTCCTTTCTTTCCTTCGGCCGGACTCATCATTTTGGACATCATCTTTTTAGGATGGCTGCTGCCCTTGTGCTTCTTTTTTTGAGCAAATGCACTTGTGGTCAAAAGCATTATTGCCAGAATAAGCGTTAGTTTTTGTTTCATAAACTTTAATTTGATTAAAATTTTTACGTTCAGTATAGTGCAAATATAATGTTAAATTAATGGAAAGGCAAAATTTGCCCATAAATTTTTATATTAACAAAAAAAAGGAAAATGTTAATAAAGGGATTGATTATCATACCTTAACCAGCTTCCATTTCCCCTTTTTGAAAAGGATAATAGAAACCACGGCCAGCACCGATTCTGCTATGGCAATGGCTATATAAACTCCTCTTGGCCCCCATTTCAGGTATTTCGCCAAAAAATAAGCCAGCGGTATCTGAATTACCCAAAATACAAACAGGTTAATATAGGTAGGCGTTTTGGTATCTCCTGCCCCGTTAAAAGACTGGCTTATGATCATCCCATAAGCAAAGAAAATATAACCGATCGCAAGGATATGCAAACACAAAGTACCGGATCTGACCGCTTCTTCATCCTGTGTAAAAAAACGCATCAGCCCTTCACCAAAAAAGAAAAAGATGATGGCTACAACTGCAAAAAAACAAACGGCTAGAAAAGCAGTCCTCCAAACCGATCTTTCTGCTCTTTCCGGCTGTCCTGCACCCAGGTTTTGTCCTACTAAAGTTGCAGCTGCATTTGCAAGTCCCCATGCCGGTAAAATGGTGAAGATACAGATCCGGATGGCTGTGCCATAACCCGACGTAGCAGCCGTACCAGATTCTGCAATTATTTTTGCCAGGAATATCCAGCTACAACTTCCTATGATGAACTGAAACATCCCGCCGGCCGATGTATTAAGTATGCTCCTGATGACGGCTATATTTATGCTGAACTGTTTTTTCGCCAACCTGATAAGTGACCTGCCATTGAACAAATGATAAAATTGATAGATCACGCCACAGGTTCTCCCGATCGTTGTAGCAACAGCAGCACCTATCACGCCTAATTTAGGAAAAGGCCCAATGCCTTTTATCAAAAGCGGGTCAAGGATAATGTTTATTACATTTGCGATCAAAAGCGTGCGCATGGCGATCGATGCATCTCCTGCTCCCCTGAAAATTGCATTGTTCACAAAAAGCAGCATGATCACAATATTACTTGTTAGCATTATTTGAGTGAAGAGATAATTTTCCTTCACCACTTCCTTTGATGCACCCATGAAGCCCAGTATTTCCTGCGGAAAAATAAAACCGATGATACTTATTATCACGGAAAAGAAGATCGCCAATATGATAGCCTGTACAGCAATGCCAGCAGCAGCATCGAATTTTTTTTCTCCTGCACGCCTTGCCACCATTGCTGTTACACCCATTGCCATACCCCAGGCTACAGAGTATAAGATCGTTAAAGAAGCTTCGGTTAAAATTACGGTTGATGAAGCGGCAGTGCCTACCTGGTTCACAAAAAAGATGTCTACCACGGCAAAGAGCGACTCCAGTAACATTTCCAGTACCATTGGCACTGCTAAAAGGAATATGGCCCTATCGATGCCCCCGGTGGTAAAATCTTTTATATCACCACGAACGGCCTGACCGAATAAATTAAAGATCGAGTTTAGTTTAGGTGATCTGTTGGTCATGATAAAAACTGGTTGAAAAAGTAAAGAATTAATTTATTTGAACCGGGAAAGGTCAGGTTACTTAAGGATGCTGAGGAAATATAAGTTACCACATCATCAGATGCAGTGACATCTCCTTAAGCTAAATCAAAACTTCATATGCGTTAATTGTAGGAAGTAAAGATAAAAAAAATTTGTTGCTGTGATCACTTTGTAATGAAAAGCCTTTGAATTTGGATGCTTCTCCTTTGAAGCATCCAAATTGTAGCTCATAGCTTGAAGCCACTTTTATGAATTACATTATATTTGCAAACTATTCCGGTCCGGTAGCTCAGTTGGATAGAGCATCAGCCTTCTAAGCTGAGGGTCATTGGTTCGAATCCAATCCGGATCACATTTAATTAAAGAGGCTGCTGCATAAGATTATTTTTAACTGCAGAGACGCTAAGGCGCAGTACCTGGAGGTCAAATAAACTTTATTTCACAGTGCCTTTGCGTCTCCGCAGTTATTTTTTTTTGCTTTTAAGAGACAACCTTTTCTTTATTTTTATCAAAACTTTGCGGCATGGATGTAAAAATGGAAGCTTCCTGGGCAGCCGTTTTAAAAAACGAATTCAGCAAGCCTTATTTTCACCAGATAGTAACTTTTTTAAAAACTGAAAAAGCCGCAGGTAAGATCATCTATCCTCCCGGGCCATTAATTTTTAATGCATTCAACCAAACACCTTTCCCAAAAGTAAAAGTAGTGATACTGGGACAAGATCCTTATCATGGGCAAGGGCAGGCGCATGGCCTGAGTTTTTCGGTACCCAATGGCATTAAGCCTCCTCCATCCCTCGTCAATGTTTTTAAAGAGATACAGTCCGATACCGGCATCGCCATGCCGGCGCAATATGGGAACCTTACGAGGTGGGCCGAGCAAGGCGTATTGCTGCTGAACGCCGCACTAACGGTTAGGGGTAACGAACCTTTCAGTCATGCCAGGTTCGGCTGGGCCGAATTTACGGATGCGGTCATCCAGAAAATATCTGATCAAAAGAACGGGGTGGTATTTTTGCTCTGGGGGAAATTTGCGCAGGATAAACAACTGCTGATAGATGAAACAAAACATTTCATCCTCAAAGCTGCACACCCCTCCCCTTTTTCGGCCGACAAAGGTTTTTTTGGCTGCAAACATTTTTCAAAAACAAATGACCTGCTGGTTAAACAGGGAATAGCACCGATCGACTGGAAATTATTAACTCCGTAAAATAAAATGCAAATCTTCAAAAATATTTTTGCCCGGATATGGGCAGCCTGGGGGTTACTGAGTTTTGTAATAACATTTCTCATCATCTTCCTGCCCTCCATGATCGCCTGGCTGATACCCGATCCAAAAGGACAGGTTTATTTTGTAAGGCTATCAAAATACTGGATGAATGTGTGGTTATTTTTAGTAGGATGCCCCGTAAAAATTACAGGCAAAGAAAACTTTATTGCTGGCAAGGTCTATGTAGTTGTATTCAATCACAATACTTTACTGGATGTACCCCTATCCTGCCCTTATGTGCCCGGTGCAAATAAAACCATTGCAAAAGCATCCTTTGCAAAGGTGCCGGTATTTGGATGGTATTACAAAAAAGGGGCCGTGTTGGTTGACCGGAAAAATGAAAAAAGCCGCAGCCAGAGTTTTGAAGCCATGAAAGCTGTGCTGGCAGAAGGTATACACATGTGTATCTATCCTGAGGGTACGCGTAACCGTTCGAACGAGCCATTGAAACCGTTTTATGACGGCGCATTCAAGTTGGCTTGCGACAGTGAAAAAGAGATCATACCCTGTGTCATCCTTGGCACTAAAAAAGCAATGCCGGTCAACAGAACATTTTATCTCTTGCCCGGTCGCTTAAAAATGCATTTCCTCCCTGCCGCAATATCAACGAATATTTCCGTGAATGAATTAAAAGAGAAAGTGTTTAAGGTGATGAGGGAATATTATGTAGAGAATGTTTAGGGGGCCTGGATCAGAGGCCTTAAAATAGTTAGCGCATTATTATTCCCGGACTAAACTTTCTAAACTAATTACAGGTCATAAAAATACCTCGTCCTGTTTATCTTCAGGTCACGTAATATCGCTGACTTAGGGCTGATGCTGATATTGAAATAACGGTACTTTCCTATTGGTGAAATATTGATCGCCATTTGCCAGCAATGCATCTCACGGGTAAGGTACATGCTTAAAGACCCCAATTGTTTCTCTGTAATATTATAATAGCCATTCAACCCGATCTGCCATTTTGGAGTGAGATTCAATGAACCCGACCAGTTCAAATTCTGAGAAAAAATAGTTTCAAAACCACTGTAATCAGCTTTACGTTGCCGCTGAAAATTCAATGCATAAGAAAAATTAACGCTCCAGGGAATATTAAAGTTGGCAAACTCAGCAGGATTATTGCTGATGTATGCGGCTTCCTGCTGGTATTCATTCAAAGGCAGTCCGGATACAGGGTTCACCTGGTTCTGCAGGTTATTGATAATGGGCGCTTTCTCATTTTTATCGCCTCCTTTGAACTGGCTTTGTATGGATACATTTCCACTCGTTAGTTTGCCAAGTGAAAGTGGGTGTTTGCTCCATACCAGTTTATCAATGCGATCGCCCCCGCTGTTGGTCAGATACGGATCAAGTACACCACTGGCGGTGATATTTATTTTTTCAAATAAGTTGGTCCTTGCAGAAACACTAAAAGTGCTCAACTTAAATGAATCGGCCATAAAATTATAACTGCCATTCAAACTCAACCCATCCAGGAGGGTGACCTTTTTGATGGATGCTTCGCCGGTATCTTTTTTACTCCGCACTTTCATCTGGATATTATTATCAATACCAAAACTCATTCCGCCAAACTTACCTTCCGAAAATCCGCCGAAGATACTTCCATCGTAAACAGAGAACCTTGCACTATTTTTATTGGTATCAATTTGTGTAGTATACCACGACCTTGCATTCATATCGGGCTTATAGCTGATAGAGAATGATGGCCGTATCTCATGGCGGATAGCCTGTATCTTGCTGTTCTTTTTAAATCCAAATGTCCCGAAAATACGGGTGGAAACACCCATGCCGAACTGCATTTCCCTGGCAGCATAAAACCCTTTTTTAATGCTGGTATCTACTTTTTGTGCAGCATTGTTCCAACTGCGTTTGAACTGCTGCTGGTACCAGCGTTCCTGGAAGGAGATGCTTGGAGAAAATTGCAGGTGGCCTATTTCGGGCAATGATAAACTGATGGGTATATTATGATTGGCGCCCCATTGCAGTTTATCGACCAGTTGCTTAAAAATATTTCCGGAAGTATCATAAAAAGAAGATAAACTTTTTGCATTTGTATTGAGTGCAATGCCAAAATTCTCGTACCACTTATACGCTCCGATTGCTTCTTTTCTGCGAAACGGATATAATGTGTTCACATTAAATGTAACGTCCGGCAGGTTAAGGTTGATCAGTTTCAGTGAAGTGTTTTGATTGTGATTGGCACTAACGGTAAGGTTAAAGGGCTTATCCTTCCAAACTTTTGAATAAGTGATGGATGAGTTCAACTGGTTCTGAAAATTTCTTTGCGGGCTATTGGGCACAGATGAATTGAATTTACTGCTCCCTGCATTTACATTCGCATTGAAACTAACGCCCGGCCTTGCTTTGCTATCAGATGAATGCGACCAGCGTATATTAAATGACCGTGATCCCGATTTATCAATATCCCTGAAATGCTGTATGTCAAGCGACAGGTTTCCCTGGTAATGGTATCGCTTGTAATATCGCGGGCTTATGTTTGCTGTCCATCCTCCATAAGAATACAAAGTGCCTCTTGTAACGATATCCCAGTTATCGCTCAGTATTTTATAATAGCCCAATCCTTCTAATGCCAATCCCAATTGTTCGTTGGCGGTAAAAGTTGGCGCCAGCAAACCTGAATGCCTTCCCTGTTTCAATGGGTAAATACCAAATGGTAAATAAACGGGTATCGGTATCCCTTCCACTTCAGGATGCACGGGCCCGGTAAAAGCCATTTTCTTGTTGATGAATTTTATTTTCTTTGCAACGAATGCAAAATGCGGCGTATCTAAATTACAGGTGGTGAATCTTCCCCTGTATGCATAAAAAACAGCTTCGTCAACTTTTTTTATCTTTTCCCCGTAAACAAATAGCTCACCCTGCTGGGTATACGTTCCTTTGGTGATACCCTTTTTGGATTTCATGTTAAACTTGATCGAATCGCTCTTTGTCTTGAAATCTGCCTGGGTAAAGAACGGGTAGGAAATAACATTTCCATTGCTATCCTTCACCAGGTAGGCACTCACTTCATTGGTACGCTGATCAAATTCAATATGTGGTGCCACCAATTCATTATCCTGGTATTGCACCCTGGATGTTTTTCCATATAACAGGATTTTTTTCCCGGGGATATCCAATACCATTGAATCATCAGCATGGTAAACAACCGGGGCATCCAATGAATCTTTGGAAGTTTTGAAATGAACCGTGTCAATTTTTGTTACAACAGATGTGTCTGCAATTTTAGCATCCCGTACTGTCTTTGCTTTTTCGATCAGCTCCTGTCTTTTTATTTTCAACAGCTTTAAGGAATCATCATTAACCGCCCGGTTCCTTTTTGGGATCGTATCAGTAGTTAAATAAGTGTGAAATTGTGAAGCTGAAAAAATAGTACCATTACTATACAGCGTTATAGTCAATAACAGTAGCAAGGATGCCCATGTCGATATGTATTTTGCCTTACCTTTGTACAGATGATTCATAGTAATGAATGGCAAAAATAGCCATTTAGTCCCGATAGCTACCGGGAGAATTTCTGAATACCGGATTTATTACTAACCCAATAAACCTGTTTGATATGCTGAAGAACAAAGTGCCTTTATTATTATTATTTGCTGCTTTCCAATTGTTAATATTCAGCGAGGCATTTTCACAAAAGCCAAAAACATTAAAAACAATTGTTGTAGATGCAGGCCATGGCGGACAAGATGCAGGAGCTGTAGGCCAATATGAGAATTCGCTTCGTTCAAAGGAAAAAGATGTAACACTAGCCATTGCAACTAAATTGGTGGCGCAACTTCAAAAAGACCTCCCCGATGTAAAAACAATTCCTACAAGAACCAGCGATATTTACCAGGACCCAAGGGAAAAAGCAAAGATCGCCAATGACCTGGGCGGACAATTGTTCATTTGCATTCATGCCGATTCAGGTCCATTGAAACAAGGCCGCAGGCAGATCGGAACACACATGGTTACCCGCTACAAAGTATCTTACAAAAAGAAAGGCAGAAAAAAAACAAAGATAACCACGCCCTACCAGGTAGAAGAGCCGTTGTACGAATATTTTAAAATACCACTTAGCATAAAAGGAACAAGTGTATGGATATTTGCCGCTCACAAAACCAGTGATAAATTAAAAGCTATCACAAATGGCGGAGAAGATTTTGTTG
>JANYIM010000083.1 GCA_025362055.1 Bacteroidota bacterium | reverse complement strand
ATTCGATACCAATACCGTGGATGATAAAGTTTTGCTGAAAGCAGACGGGATGCCCACCTATCATTTGGCCGTGGTGGTAGATGATCATTTAATGAAGATCACCCATGCATTTCGTGGTGAGGAATGGATGCCCAGCGCACCCGTCCATATCTTATTATGGAAATATTTGTTTGGACTGGATAAGATGCCCCAATGGGCCCATCTTCCCTTGATCTTAAAACCGGATGGCAATGGAAAGTTAAGTAAGCGGGATGGAGATCGTTTAGGCTTTCCCGTTTATGCCATGGATTGGAAAGACCCGAAAACAAGTGAAATAACGAAAGGCTTTAAGGAAATTGGCTTTTTACCAGAAGCATTCATCAACCTCCTTGCTGTACTAGGATGGAATAATGGGACCGAACAGGAAATTTTTACACTGGAAGAACTGGTAGAAAAATTCTCTGTTGAAAGGGTCCACAAAGGTGGCGCCAAATTTGATTTTGAAAAAGCAAAATGGTTCAATCATGAATGGATAAAGAAGATGGGAGTTAAGAATTATGAGTTAAGCGTTAGGGAGATCTTTGAATCGAAAGGTGTTATAATTAACGATGACAGATATTTTACTAAAGTGCTTGAATTAATAAAAGAACGTTGCACATTGCTGCCCGATTTTTGGGAGCAGGGTTATTTCTTTTTTCAGGCCCCCGCTACCTATGATGAAGCTTCTGTAAGACCAAAATGGGATGATGGGAAAAAAGATTTCTTTAATGAACTTGCAGGCAGCTTATCGAACAAACAAAATTGGGATATCCAGGAAGTTGAGAATACTTTTAAAGAATTGGCAACAATAAAAAACATTAAACTGGGCGAATTGCAAATGATATTCAGGGTGATATTGGTGGGAACCAAAATGGGGCCCGGCGTTTTTGTGATTGCAGAAGCGATCGGTAAAGACGCAACGATCCAGCGTATCAGTAATTTTCTGAAAATAATATAAATAAGCCTTAAACCATTCTACAGCGCTGCTGTCTTATTCCAAATTTTTACCAAGATGAAACAACTGCTATTTTTCTTTTCTGTTCTTTTGCTTGGAGTTTTGGTCTCCTGCAATAAATCAGGTACTGCTTCCATCATCACCCCGGTAGTTGATAGTTTTACCGTATCGGTTACCAATGGCTATGGGAGTGGTACATATAAATCGGGCGATACCGTGCACGTATGGAGCAATGGGGTGAGCGCTTCGCAGCTATTCGATACCTGGACAGGTGATGTTTCTTTACTCAACAACAACGACTGGCATGCCTGGTTCATCATGCCTGCCCGTGCAGTTACATTGAGCGGTAGCATAAAAAATATTACACCGTTTACATTGAATTATGAACAGATAAAAGGAAGAGACAGATTAAAACCTGTTTACTCCTATTTTCCTGCCGGCCACAAGGGCTTTGTTTTGTTATTACATGGCACCGGGGGATCGGCCCTGCAACTTTCCAGTAGTTTTGAAGCGCAACAGATCATCAAAGAACTGGTTAATGACGGCTTTGGTGTGATCATCACCGAAGCAGAGGAGGCTACCACGGGAATAGATACCAATGGCGACGGCAAATTAAACTGGGCCATCAGTCCGGTTGATACATTGACCAACGTGGATTATGTGAACATCAGGAATATTACGGACACTTTTTATAACCGCGGCACTACCAACCGAAGCAAACTACGGTATTCACTTGGCATGAGTAACGGTGGGGCCTACTCGGCAGCATTGAGTTATGCATATAAATATAAGGCAGGGGTCAGTTATTGTGCGCCTGCAGGGTCTGCGCTGGCTGCCATCTCCACCATTCCTTTCGAGTTTTGCATGATGCGCAACGACAACAACTCCAACGTGGGGCCGCAGGGAAATGCAGATGCTTTGTCCAATTCACAAACATTAACGTCGCGTAGCATTTGCAGCAAGTACCTTATCAATGACCGGTCGCCGGTATATCCTCAAAGATTTGCAAGAAGAACCGATATCAGCCTGGCCACTTCAACAGCCATTTTCAATGAATTAAAAAGCAAAGGATATCTCGATGCAAAAAATAATTTTATTGGATATACTTCACCCCTTGTTACGGCTTTCCAGGCCAATCCCCTGCAATTTCCCGTATTAGCCGGCCTTACAGTTAGCCAACTATCCTTTGTGGTTGAACAGCTGAATTGTTGCATCACCGATCATCAATTTTACAGCGACTTTGCTAAATTATCATTGAAGTTCTTAAATACACAATGTTTATAGAAACCAGTGGTGTAGTAGTTTGAAAAATTTGGCCTCCCATCTTACTGTCATGCTTGACAAAGCCATTTTTTGACCGCATGACTAAACTGACCCACTACCAAAACCGGTGCTTCCCGTTTCAATCAGTACATTTGCATAATCACTAATTATGACAAACAGACCCATTCGCGTTTTAGTTGCCAAAGTTGGTTTGGATGGCCATGACCGCGGCGCCAAAGTAATTGCAACTGCATTAAGGGATGCAGGCATGGAAGTGATCTATACCGGTTTGCGCCAAACCCCCGAAATGGTTGTGAATGCTGCTTTACAGGAAGACGTAGACGCCATTGGCATCAGCATCTTAAGCGGTGCGCACAATACCGTTTTTCCAAAAATTATTGCTTTGATGAAGGCAAAAGCAATGGATGATGTATTACTCACCGGCGGTGGCATTATCCCCGAAGATGATATGCAAAAACTACACGAACTGGGTGTAGGTAAATTATTTGCCCCCGGTGCTACTACCAGTGATATTGCCATTTACATCAAAGACTGGGTAAAAGAACACAGGAACTTTTAAGCATGCAATTTGAGATCAGTTCCATAGCAACAGTATTTAATGACCGAAAAGCCATTACCGATGATTTTTGGGGAGACGTGATCTCTGAAATAAAACTCACTGATAATATCCCTGCCGAAGCATTTGATGGAATAGAAGAATTTTCGCATGCAGAAATCATTTATGTTTTTGATAAGGCTGTGAATGGCAAAGTGGTTGTGGGCAGTGAACATCCCCGTGAAAATAAAGCATGGCCAAAGGTTGGCATCTTTGCACAAAGAAAAAAGAACAGGCCCAATTTCCTGGGGGCTACGATCTGTAAAATTGTAAAGAGGGATGGCCGCAGTTTATTCGTACAAATGCTGGATGCCATTGATGGCACACCTGTTGTGGACATTAAACCCGTGATGAAAGAATTTTTACCGGCATTACCGGTTACACAGCCAGGGTGGTCAAATGAATTAATGAAAGATTACTGGAAATAATAAATCATACTTTACATGTATCAAACTATCTTAACCGTCCTCGAGAACGGCATCTTCACCATCACCATTAACCGCCCGGATAAATTAAATGCATTGAATGCAATGGTCTTGACTGAACTGGAACAGGCTGTTGATGAAGTTCATAATAACCCCGAAGTAAGATCAGCCATCATTACTGGCTCCGGACCTAAAGCTTTTGTTGCGGGTGCTGATATCTCTGAATTTGTTGGTCTTGATAAGGACGCTGCCATGGTGTTAGCCAAAAGAGGACAGGATATATATTTTAAAATAGAGAACAGTAAAAAGCCGATCGTTGCAGCCGTGAATGGGTTTGCATTAGGAGGTGGCTGCGAATTGGCCATGGCCTGCCATTTCAGGCTATGCAGCGAAAATGCAAAATTTGGACAGCCCGAAGTAAACCTGGGCCTGATACCCGGCTATGGCGGCACGCAGCGTTTAACCCACCTCGTTGGCAAGGGGAAAAGTATGGAGCTGCAGATGACCGCACACATAGTTGATGCTAATGAAGCATTACAACTGGGCCTTGTAAATCATGTAACAACTGCCGAAAGTTTATTGGAGCGCACCAAAGATATTTTAACCATTATTCAATCAAAAGCACCCATCGCTGTTGGAAAGGTCATTGAATGCGTGAATGTGGCCGTGGTAAGTGATAGTGCCTACACCAACGGCAAAAGCGGGTTCGATAAAGAAATAGAAGCATTTGGCGAATGCTTTGGCACAGAAGATATGAAAGAGGGCACTACGGCATTCATGGAAAAAAGAAAAGCGAATTTTAAAGGACGTTGATTATTTTTCTGCAAGGTTCCCATCAATCAAATAAGCTTCTATTTCGCTTATAGCTGTAATATCATTTTGCTCTTCGATCGTTAATTCAATGGTATTGACCTCTAATACTGCAAATGAGATCATTCTTTTCTTACCAATGGTAGTTCCCTGTATCTCCTTTACCAATTCATCGTTACTATTGAATAGCAAAAGTTTGAATTTGCCGCAATGCTGCCCCTTCGAAAGATCTTCATGAAGTATGATACAATTGATCTTTTTATTATGCTTCCCTTTTAACTCAACCCCTACTGATTGTTGTTCACTCTCAGAAACAGGCTCAATGGTTTTATAATTCCCATCACTTAATGCAGGGGCTTTTTTTAAAATACCATGGAATAAATGATAGGTAGATGAATTTTTAAATAAATTTTTCCCCAAGCTTGTTTTGATCATTTTATTAAAGCCCAGCAGGGCTGCCGAATCGTGTTCATTCAGTAACCCCCTTCTGTCGGGAGGCACATTCAATAATAAATTAGCGCCTCTCCCAACACTTTTTACATACAATTGAAATAATTGCTCCGGCGATTTTACTTTACCGTCCTCGCTTGCATGATAGAACCATCCCGGCCTGATACTCACATCACATTCAGCAGGTATCCAATTTTTTCCGGTTGCATTACCGGTATTCAACGTATCCTGCGGTGGGCCGCCTGCGCCTCTTTTGAATCCTGCTGTATCAAGCGTATTCCAGTTGGTGGTTCCGGCAATGCCATCTTCATTACCACACCAGCGTATATCCGGGCCAATATCACTGAATACGACCGTATTCGGAGAAAGTTCCCTTACTGTTCTTTCAAAGCGATGCCAATCGTACACCTGTTTTTTCCCATTGGGCCCCTCGCCATTGGCACCATCCCACCAGAGTTCCCAGATGGGGCCATAATTGGTGAAAAGCTCTTTCATCATGTTCACAAATACATCATTGTATTTTTCTGTTCCATAATCTGGATGGTTCCTATCCCACGGTGATATGTACACGCCGAATTTTAACCCGTATTTTTTACAGGCAACAGATAATTCTTTCAGCACATCTCCTTTGCCACTCTTCCATTTACTTTCCCTGACGGTGTGTTTGGAGAATTTACTTGGCCACAAACAAAAGCCATCGTGGTGCTTGGCCGTGATGATGATGCCCTTAGCGCCAGCCGCTTTTGCAATGCGGCACCATTGGTTACAATCAAGGTTGGTGGGATTAAATATTTCCTCATGTTCAGTCCCTTCTCCCCACTCTTTATCTGTAAAAGTATTGGGACCAAAATGCATGAAGAGGTAGAATTCCATTTGGTGCCAGGCCAGTTGTGCTTTGGATGGCATTGGGGTAGTATTAACCTGTGCAATAAGATGCCATTGGCTCCAAAAAAAGATCCCGCACAATAAAACTATTTTTTTCATATAAGCATTTTAATGAAACAAGAGGCCAACTGGTATCTCTTCTTTTGCTGCGCCTTCAGGTTGTAAAAATACTTTCAACTCATTGCCGCCACCACTGTCGAAATACAATATCCTGATCTTATGATAACCTTTTTTTAATCCTGCCTTACCGGTTTTTTCAACCGTGCCGTGGTCGCCGTCATTATCCACCACTTCAACATCATCTATGAATAATTTACTGCCATCATCAGAAGCTGTGAAAAAATTATATACGCCATCCTTATCAATTTTAATATATCCCTTAAACTCAAATGCGAATTTATCAACACGTTGTTTTTTTGAAAGATCGATCTTATCACAAATGCCTGACTGGATCAATGGTGAAGCAAAAGAAACGGCCATGTTTATATTCTTATCGGGCTGATAATAATTATACGCTACCCCCGGTTTAACATTAACCACCTTTACAGCATTCATCCATTCATATACGGTCACTTTATCGTTGGAGACAGCACTGGGTAAGCTTCCGGCAATGTATGCCCTCGCTTTAACGGTAGCGGTTTTATTTAAATTGAATGGCTTCGTATACAAGTCAGACCGCAAAGATGGTTCACTGCCATCAATAGTATAACGAATGGCTTCCACACCTTCGGTTGATAATGTGACCAATGGTTGCAACCCATTATTGATATAGGAACTTGTAATTTTTGGCTTCCTGGTAAACATGCCGTAATTGCCGATCTTTACAACATAAGCATAAGGAGATTTTATTTTATTGGGATCATAGTCCGGCAGGTTGATTACAGTATTTTCTCCCTCCCGGTCCCAGGATAATTTTTCACGGGTTGATAAAAAATCAATGGTAGCTGCAACAGGTAACTGCATATCTTTCAAAAGCAATTTTTTATTGCCGGGATATTTTGGAAAGATGGCATACAATATATTTGTATTTTCATTGTAAGTATAAAAAACTTCTTTCACTGCGTAACCCGGATCAGGATCAACCGTTAGTTTCAATAAAAGGTCACCACTGCTGTTGGTGGGTTTGTAACCTGTTCTTCCTTCACTCCATTGCGATGGAATTTTCCATTTTACTGTATTGTAAATCGCTTCCCCATTTATTTTTAACCATTCGCCTATTTGCAATAAGCGCTCCTGCATGATGGGCGGGATCTTTCCGTGTTCATCGGGACCGATATCCAGCAAAAAATTTCCACCGCGACTTACTTTATCGATCAGCTGCAGTACCAATGATTGGGCAGAATTATAATCCCATGCATCTTCTTCCCTGTTATAACCATAGCTGAATCCCATACCACGGCTCTCTTCCCAGTAATGATCCTCAAAATCCAGGTCGGGCTGATACTCGGGCGTAAATACAGCGCCGTGTTTGAAACGCACTTCACTGCCCCAGCGATCATAGGTAACCACTTTATCTTTCACCGGGCTTTCATTGTACATCCATGCTAAAAACTCCTTGCTCTTCCATACATTTTCACTTGCTTCCCAATCGCCATCTGTCCAAAAAACATCCGGCTGGTAGGTGTTGATCAGCTCTTTCATTTGCGGCCAGGCATGCTCAATTGCGTATTTGCTCTTATCTTTTTTCCAAAGCGGGTTAAACCATTCAAAGAGCGAGTAATACATACCGGCGTGCACGGAAGTTTTGCGAACGGCTTTAAAAAGGTCGCCCAGCAGGTCCCTCTTAGGCCCTATATCTGTAGCATTCCATGGAAAGCCCCATGTCTTATTTGCTTCCTTACTTGGCCACAATGTAAATCCATCATGATGCTTGGATGTAAGAACGATATATTTTGCACCGGACTGTTCAAATAGTTTTGCCCATTCATCAGGATTAAATAATTCTGCTTTAAAATCATTTCCCAGGTCGTAATAAGTGCGGTTCCCGAATTTTTGTTTGTGAAATTTAATTCTTGTGCTGTCATTGGTCTGTAATCCGTATTGATACCATTCAGCATAGTTACCTTTTGTACACCATCCCGGTACCGAATACACGCCCCAGTGGATGAAGATGCCGAATTTGGAATCTTTGAACCATTGTGGCACGGGCCGGCTGTCTAAACTTTCCCAATTGGGTTGATAAGTTTGTGCACTAAGGCTTAAAGGAAAAATAATAGTGAGCAATAAGATCGATAGCCGCATGGTATATGCTTTAAAAAATGAAACTAAATATACTACTATACCTCCTTAAACCCAATTGAAATTAGTGATGGTTTTGTTTTAATTTTGTACCATATTTTAAAGCAAAATTTATGGAATACAGGATCGAAAAAGACACCATGGGTGAAGTAAAAGTGCCTGCGGACGCTTATTACGGCGCACAAACCCAGCGCAGTATCGATAATTTCAGGATCGCACAGGATATCAACAAAATGCCTAAAGAGATCATCAGTGCATTTGCTTACCTGAAAAAAGCTGCGGCACTTACCAACCTGGATGCGGGGGTATTGCCCAAGGAAAAATGTGACCTGATCGGCAAGGTATGCGATGAGATACTGGAAGGGAAATTAGATGCTTATTTTCCATTAGTGGTATGGCAAACAGGCAGCGGTACACAAAGCAATATGAATGTGAATGAAGTGGTGGCTTACCGCGGGCATGTATTGAACGGGGGTAAATTGGAAGACAAGGAAAAATTCCTGCATCCCAATGATGATGTAAATAAATCACAATCCAGTAATGATACCTTTCCTACCGCCATGCATATTGCGGCCTATAAGATATTGATCGAAACAACGATACCGGGCATTGAAAAACTAAGGGATACCCTTAAGGCAAAGAGTAAGGCTTTCATGAACGTAGTGAAGATAGGCCGAACACATTTTATGGATGCAACCCCCTTAACAGTTGGCCAGGAATTCAGCGGTTATACATCACAGTTAGATCACGGATTGAAAGCAATAAAGAACACCCTGGCTCATTTAAGTGAACTGGCATTGGGTGGCACGGCTGTTGGTACCGGCATCAATATACCTACGGGTTATTCCGAAAATGTAGCGAAGCATATTGCAACACTTACCGGTTTACCTTTCATTACTGCAGAAAATAAATTTGAAGCGCTAGCGGCTCATGATGCCATTGTTGAAGCACATGGGGCTTTAAAAACAGTAGCTGTGAGTTTGATGAAGATCGCCAATGATATCAGGATGTTATCTTCAGGTCCAAGGAGTGGCATTGGTGAAATATTCATTCCGGATAATGAACCGGGCTCTTCCATCATGCCCGGAAAAGTAAATCCAACCCAATGTGAAGCGCTGACCATGATCGCTGCACAGGTGATGGGCAATGATGTTACCATTGGCATTGGCGGCAGTAACGGCCATTTTGAACTGAATGTTTTTAAACCGGTGATGATCTATAATTTTTTGCACAGCGCAAGGCTGATCGGTGATGGCTGTATTTCCTTCAATGATAAATGTGCAACCGGGCTGAAGCCCATTGAAGCCAATATCAAAAAGCACGTAGATAATTCCTTGATGCTGGTTACGGCGCTCAATACAAAGATCGGCTATTACAAGGCGGCTGAAATTGCACAAAAGGCACACAAGGAAGGAACAACTTTAAAAGAAATGGCGGTTAAATTAGGCTATGTTACGCCAGAGGAGTTTGATGAATGGGTTGTGCCGGCACAAATGGTTGGGAAGTTGAAAATTGAAGATTGAAAGTTGGCAGTTCACGAAATTCGAAAACTCTTTTAAGATAACATAAACCAAACTTCAACCTTGGACTTTTACTTACATTTATAAGAAAATACCAACTTTCCTACCGCTGCAGGAATACTTTCCTGATCGTCTCCCAGCATATAAACACTCATCACATAGTTGTCGCGGCTCATGATATAACCGGTGAAATTAGATACGGTGGAATCTACTGCCACATTACCTACATACTGCCGCACTTTCAAGGTTTTGATGGCATTAGTAGGTTTGTTCCCAAAATTAAAAAACTGCGTAAGCCCCGAAAAGTGATTGAAATTACTGTTGATGGTCTCATCAGGCATCAGGTTCAGGTATCTCCTGGGCGTAATATTGCTATAGTAATCAATATCAGCATCAGAGATCAGTTCCGATATGGTCCTGTCTGTTGATGTCATATGCGTGAGGTTACCTGCGATATAAGTGTAATCAACAACGAGGGCGGGTGAAACGCCAGCACCTGCAAAATCGTAGGTCTTTTGTATAAGATTGCCACCGGCATCATAAAAATAATCAGATTCAAAAGGGAAAAGGGATCCGGTTAAAACACCATGAAGGTGGCTGATCCTGCCTGTGGTAGGATCCACTAAAAAATACTGGTCGGGGTCAATATAAATGGTATCGCCTGAATAAACGGGCATGGAATTATATCCGATGTTATTGCCAATGCTGTCGAATAAAGTTACATCGGTCACTGTATCTTTTAAATTGATGCTTGCGGCTATCGAACCCAGTGGAACATTTGTTGCACTGTCGTAATAATCGACCTTACTCAACCGGCAATCTGTACCAATGATGAGACTGGATGTGTCACTCCCGTTTTCCAGGCTATACTCTTTTGTACAGGAGTAAAAAGTAGTGAGGAGGGCTGCGGTTAAAATATAAAAACTTCTTTTTTTCAATTCTGTATATTTTTAGTTTATTAACGCAGGCAGCTTTAAAAAAGTATCTGCCGCATTCATTAATAACCTGTTAAAAATCTGCTTTGAAAGTTCCGTTTGTGATGGTGATTAAGTTAAGTGATGCATCACGTACAGTTCCGCTGAATGTACCGATAATTATACCATTGATCATATCAATCGAGGTAACAGTTGCACTTAAATTTGTAGTAAAAGGCACAGGTAAAGCAGGGTCGCCAACTAATTGAAATGTAGGTGTAGGGAAACCCTCGAGGTACTGGAATGAAGCATACTTTCCGGCAGTTGATGTTCCGGAATATGCCCCGGTGGATATTAACCCTATTGCATTATTAAGCGTTAAACTAAAAATATTTGTACCTGAACCGCCTGTAATGTCCATTTGATCCGGAACTGATCCCAACAATACCCCGCTGCAAGGCCCGGTGTAATGAGTACTTCCTATGTCAAATGTATAAATACGGTCGGATGGCCCCGTAACATTAATATCAAATGTACACATGGAACCGCTATTACCCGTAGGCGTTAGTGTGTTTACGCCTGGTGTTGTTGGATTGCTACCTGCAGTTGCTGTAAGTGTTACAGGAAAAGTGCCTGTTGAAGAAAATACGCCTGTCTTGATAAATTTCATGCCACCAACCGTATTGGTGGTTATTGAATAGGGCCCGGCTGTTGTTACAGTAGCTTCCAGGTCAATGGTGTTAGTTGCATTTAATGCAGTACCCACCGTGTAAGTACCATTCACCGATGCAGGATTACATACACCCGGGTCTCCGGTTAAAGTAAACACAGCCGGTGGTGCAGCAGCTGCAAAAGTTACCGGGAAAGTACAGGTTGATGAAGCCCCGGTGATAATATAATTAAAGGTTCCGGAACCTGTAGGTGTAACCGTGTTGGCAGTTAGTATTACCTGTTGTGTACCGGCTAAAGTGAAAGTGCCCGCTGCAGAAAACTTTACCCCGTTTTGTGTTGTTGTACTCATTGAATAGCTTCCGATCGTTGTTACGGTAACATCAACTTTTGCAGTATTGGAAGCGCTTGTAGCAAAACCTGCCATATAAGTGCCTGTCAATGCCACACCCGTACAGTTTGTTGGACTTCCACCTAAAACATACACTGCCGGCGTACCCCCGGGCGATACCGTAATGGAGAATGAGCAGGTTGTTCCCCCTCCTGTTGGCGAAAATGAAAAAATACCGCTGTTAGCAGGTGTACTGGTTAAAGCACCATATAAAATTACTTGCTGAATACCCGTATTGATGAATACGCCGCTTGCTGCAAAGGTCATTCCATTTACAATACCAGTAGCTATGGAATAAGTACCCGGCGTTGTTACATTTACAGTAAAAGTAACGCTATCTCCTGCATTGAGGGCGGTGCCTGCATTGTAAGTCCCGAATACATTAAAGGATGAACAATTACCCGGCGAACCGCCTAATGAATACACAGCGCCCCCGGCAGTATTTGCAATAACATTGATCGTAAAAGTGCATACGGTGGAATCGTACATGACCGTGAATGTGGTAGGGCCGGCTGCAACTGGTTTACCGCTTGGATATAACCGTACAGTGCTTAATCCAATCGGAACGCTGCCAACTTTATAAAAAGAAAACCCGTTCACTGTATCAGACTTCACTTCAAACGTACCACCAAAACTTACATTTATCTGTACATCAACATAATTCTCATTGGTTAAAACACTATCAACCCTGAAGATACCATTCACTGTTATCGGGTTACAATCTCCCGTAACAGCGCTCTTTAAAGTACCCACGGAAACCGCACCATCGAAATTCAATTCTTTCTGGCATCCTCCAAAAGCGATCACAGTAAGGATAACAAATACTAATTGTTTAAAAATTCTCATGACCCGGTATTATTTAATCGTCTAAAGATAAGTTTTTTATGAAACCTGCGATTCATCATTCACCAAAGCTTCGGTTTCCACAGTATGATGGGTTTCCTTAGCATTTCGCTGCTTGAAAAACCGCTTTTGGAAGACTAAAATACTGATCACCCCTGTAGAGATGGAAGCATCCGCTAAATTAAAGATTGGGCGGAAGAATTCAAAGTCCTGCCCACCCCAAAAAGGGAACCATTGCGGGAAATGCCCCCTTAATACCGGGAAATACAACATATCCACCACGTTCCCATGCAAAAATGAGGAATATCCAGGCCTTGAAACTTTTGCCAGGTAAGGGTTTATGTCATTTGCAACCGCATTATAAGTATTTGTAATAGGATCCATCCCCTTGTCAAATATCATCCCGTAAAAACAGCTGTCAAGTAGGTTTCCCAGGGCTCCGGCATAGACCAACCCTGCACAAATGATAAAGCCTTTATGATATTTTTCTTTGATTATTTTACCCAGGTACCAGGTGCCAAAGATCACCGCAGCCATCCGGAATACCGTCAAAGCCAGTTTTCCCCAATTTCCCCCAAATTTCCAACCATAGGCCATACCGGGATTTTCAACAAAATAGAGCTGAAACCCACTGCCAATTATTTGGTGCGATTCGTTGAGATGGTAATGTGTTTTGACCCAGATCTTTAATAGCTGGTCAGAAATGACGATCAGTAAGATGATAAATGCTACGCTTCTTGCTTTCATAATGAGGGGCAAAGATAAGGAAGTTACGAGTTACAGGTTAGTTGGCAGTTACAAGGACCAGGTATATAAACTCCCAACCCGGAACGCTTAACTATTCCTCATAATAAACCCTTTTAACCCGTTGGGAAATACCCGTTAATATTTCATATGGGATCGTTTGTGCCCATGCTGCTAATTCACTTACGGGTAATTCTTCACCAAAAACGATCACTTCATCGCCTTCACTAACTTCTGTTCCGGTGATATCCAGCATGGTCATGTCCATGCAAACATTGCCCATTACCGGCACGAGGTGATTGCTCACCCGCATTTTACCAGCGCCATTACTTAATATCCTCGGGTACCCGTCTGCGTAACCAATACGCACGGTGGCGATCACAGAATCTTTTGTGGCGATGCCTTTGCGGCTGTAACCGATGCTTTCTCCTGCCTTTACTTTTTTTATTTGTGAGATAGTGGTCTTTAAAGTGGTCACATTTTTTAATTGCTGTTGCATGGCCGGGGAAGGATCAACGCCGTATAAGCCAATACCCAGGCGCACCATGTCCAATTGTAATTCCTTGTGGCGGTGTATGGCAGATGTATTGGCCAGGTGCCGCAGGAAGGTATAACCAATTGTTCTTTGCAGTAACTCACAGCCTTGCATAAACGCAATGGCCTGGTGCCCGGTAAAATCATCATGTGTGCGGGAATCACTGGCGGCGAGGTGCGAGAATACCGTCTGTATCTTAAAAGCTGTGGAAGTTTGCAGTTTTTTGCACAATGCGGGTATATCATTTTGTTCAAAACCCAAACGGTGCATACCTGTATCCAGCTTGATGTGCACTGGATAGTTGGTAATGGCTGACCGTATCAAATAAGTTTCAAGATCGCCTAAGATGCCAAATGAAAACAATTCGGGTTCCAGGTTATATTGCACGATCGCGTCAAAGCTGGTTGCTTCTGCATTCATTACCATGATGGGTAAGCTGATGCCTGCTTTGCGTAACTCTACCCCTTCATCGGCATAGGCCACCGCCAGGTAATCTACTTTATGAAACTGCAACAGGTTGGCTATTTCAAAACTGCCGCTTCCGTAGCTGAATGCTTTTACCATGGCCATCAATTTTACACCGGGGTTCAGTTCCTGCTGGTATGCGTTCAGGTTATGTGTAATGGCATTCAAATTAATTTCCAATACCGTCTGGTGTACTTTCTGTTCCAGCAAATTACTGATCTGTTCAAACTCAAATAGTCTTGCCCCTTTCAATAAAATGGTCTCATTATGAAAATGCTGTGAATGGAATTGTTGTTTGAATTCAGCCGTAGAAGAAAAGAAGACAGTTTCGGGGATCGAAGCAAAAACATGTTGCTGCCGGCTGATCTCGGGACCGATACCGATGAAACGATTGATATTTTTTTGTTCTAAGATATGTGCCACATCTGCATATAAGGCTGCGCTGCTTTTGCCCGATTGTAGAATATCACTCAATATCAGGGTACGTTTATTGTGTTGCTGTTGCTGCTGTAAAAAATCAAGCGCAATGGTGAGTGAATTGATATCGGCGCTGTAACTGTCATTGATCACAGAACAATTATTGATGCCCTGTTTCAATTCCAGCCGCATTTCTACGGGGCGCAGGTGTGGCATACGTTCTGCGATCATTGCCGGTGTTCTTTCCAGTTCCAATAAGGCACAGCAACAGGTAATCGCATTTTCAACGGATGCTTCATCCGTAAAAGGAATATTGAAATTCACGTCAAGCTCATTCCATTTTGCCCTGATACTTGTTTTTGCATTTTCTTTTTCTATTGAGATGATCCTGAGCGTTGCGGCTTCTTTCTTACTCCAGGAAAAAAGCCTGAAAGCATCTCCTGTCCTTACATTATTATTAAAAGTATTTACTGCTTCATTGATATCCGGATCATCAGAATTGTAGATCAGCACATCACTGTTCACGAATAGTTTCAGTTTTTCATTGATCTTCTGACGAATATTTAAAAAGCCTTCTCCATGCGCTTCGCCGATAGCGGTAAAAATGCCGATGGTGGGCGCAATGATCTTTTCGAGCCTTTGCATCTCATCAGGTTGGGAAATACCGGCTTCAAAAATACCCAATGTATTTTCGCTGTTCATTTGCCACACACTAAGGGGTACACCCACCTGCGAATTATAACTTTTGGGGCTGCGCACAATATTAAAATCGCTTTGCAGTAATTGAAACAACCATTCCTTTACAATGGTTTTACCATTGCTGCCGGTAATGCCAATGACCGGGATCTTAAATTGCTGGCGATGAAATGCCGTGAGTAAATGCAATGCCTGTAATACATCGGGTACGTGTAAAAAGTTTGCTTCCGGGAATTTCAAGGCAACATCTTCAGGCAGGCTTTCATCGACTACAAAATTGCGGACGCCTTTATTATATAATTCCGGGATAAATGAATTGCCGTTCCTTCTGGGGCCACCCAATGCAAAGAACAGCGAGTCTGCAGGGAATAATAATTTCCTGCTATCCAGTAAGATATGCCCGATCACCGCTGCTGCATTTTGTTGCAAGGGCTTCGACCTGATAACTGAAGCTATTTGTGAAATGGTATAATTCAAACTGTTTATTTAAAATTGAAATTATGCTTTTACTTAAAACACCACTACAAAGATCACAAAGTGTTTTCACAAAGACTCACAGGGAGAACTTAATTATTTATACTGTTACCATATTAAACCCTATTGGTTATCGCTGTGGCTTCTCTGAATGACTCAGTGAAACAAATTAAAGCACTGGCTCATTCATTATTATTCTTTGGCGCCCCTTTACGCACATAATAAGTAGAATAAACAATTGAGCCAGTGATACAGATCACGATCACCAGCAAAGAGGCCCAAATAGGCAGGTGAACCCATTTTTCGAGCAACATTTTCAGGCCAATGAATAATAAAACAATGGCGATCCCTTGTTGCAGGTAATCGAATTTAGAAGCAGCGCCTTTCAACAGAAAAAACAAACTCCGCAAACCCAGCACTGCAAAAATGTTGGAAGAATAGATCAATAATTTTTTAGCCGGATCGGGAATGACAGAGAATACCGCCGGGA
This sequence comes from Bacteroidota bacterium, assembly GCA_025362055.1. GTDB lineage: Bacteria > Bacteroidota > Bacteroidia > Chitinophagales > Chitinophagaceae > Ferruginibacter. The sequence goes on along the minus strand of JANYIM010000083.1, from coordinate 3,183 downwards.
TAGAATCCACTGCAAAAACGATATCGATCAATCCCAGCATTACTACTACCATTGCCAGTTTGGTGAAGTAGGCTTTCTTATTTTTTACAATGATGAATTTTCCGTTGGGTTCTTCATCCGTAGTACGCATGAATTTTTTCATGAACCGGAATGCCCAGTTATGTTGTGGATCAAATTCTGCTTCATCATTTTGCAAAAACAATTTTATCCCCGTAAAAACAAGGAAGGCACCAAAGATGTACATGATCCAGTAGAATTGAGCTACCAGTTTTGTTCCCGCTGCAATGAATATTATCCTGAAAAAGATCGCCATTAAAATACCCAGTAGCAATACCCGCGAATAATTTTTTTCCTTTACCTTAAAAAAAGAAAAAATGATGATGAACACAAAAATATTATCGATGGAGAGTGACCATTCGAGCAAATAAGCAGAAATATAAGATATCGCGTCTGCCTGCCCGTTACCTCCTGCATTCTCGAACCAGATAAAACCGCAAAATACCAATGATAGCAATACCCAAAACAGCGTTTGTACCAGCGCCGCTTTTATACTTACGGCCTGGTTCTTTTTACTGAGTAGGCCCAGGTCAAAGATCAGTGCCAAAATGATCACAGCGCTGAAGACGATATATATCAAAGTGGTCTTATCCATTGTATGACCTCGTGTATTTTTTTCTCCGCAGCCATTGATAAATAACAGCGAATAAAAACAGCAGTAAAACCGGAACGGCGATATTGATGAATTGCCAGGTTGTTCTTTGGTCGCTGATCTTTTTAGTATCCAGTAAGCGCAGCGTATAATCTTTTGCCTTGGCTTCAGAAAGTCCAACCGGGTTGACAAGATAATCTAAACAACTTTGCAGAAAATCCTTGTTGGCAAACTGGTATTCATATTGCGACCCAATTGTAAAAGGATTTAATCCCATGGGTATGGGCTGCCCCTGTTGTGTTCCATTGAGTACCATATCGCCATCCGCCACTACAATTATCTTATTATCAATAAAACTTTGTTGCTGGTAAATGGCCCCGTATTTTTCCAGGCTGTCGTTCATTGATTGTGATAAGTGATTGGCGAAGAGCGACTGAAATTTTCCTTCCAGTAAAACGGCTACGGGTATGTTCGCTTTTTTAAATTTATCATCTTCGGGTGCATTGATATTTTCTTTTCCGCTGATCAATGCAGGTGTGGCAATGGTCCTGGCATTGGGAGAAGAGCTTAACAGTATCGTTTTTTTAATGCCCTCTGCTTCCACAGTGTCAATGGAATTTACAAATTGCCCTGCCACCAATCCAATATTCTTATTGATGGTATGATTGGACTTTGTTTCAAATAATGGAAAATAATTCCAATGCAGGTAGTCCATCTGGCCTTTACCATTGGTTACAAAAGGCAAAAAATCACATTGCAGGTCCATTACCAGGTCACTGTTGATCCTTGCGCCGTATTTAAAGAGCAGGTCATTCAATCCCAGGTTCCTGTCATATGCAACGAGTTCATTGTCCAGTTTTTTCAGGCTGTCCAATTCAGCTTCCAACTTATCTGTAAACAGTAATAACCTTCCGCCCCTCATTACAAACTGGTCGATCTTTAATTTTTCTTCATCACTGAAAGGCTTGGTGGGCTTTACGATCATCAATAATTTAAAAGTATCAGGTAGTACGGCCTGCGTATTTAAATTGAAAGTAAATACGTTATAATCCTTTTTTAAAGTGAAGTTGAAAAGGTCGTAAGTATGAATATTATTTGCATCGGGTTCGCCATTACCAATGGAGTAAGCTACCATTGGCTTGCTGGTTTGTGATAATTTGCTGATGGCATCGGCAAATTTAAATTCCATCATTGCCTCGGCACTGTTGATCTCACTAAAAGTAATGGCTTTAGATGTGCCCTGGTACAGCATTACCGGCTCTGTTCTTTCCTTGTAATGAACCAATGCAACTGGGTATAATAACTGTTGTTGTTCGCCTGCTTTTAACTGTGATTTTAAGTTGATGGGATATAATCCAAGGGCAGAAAGCGTATCGCCCCATTTTACATTCGTTCCTTCCAGTTCATCATCCGGTGAAACAAAATTGTATTGCAATTGATTTCCTGCCACTTCTTTGAATTCCTGCAGGATCTCATTAGTACTATTGGCTAGTTTTTTAAAGCCACTCGGAAATTCCCCTTTCAAAAAAACATCCACTTGTACTACCCCATCCAGTTTTTTTAATATTTTTTTTGTAGGTGATGATAAAGTGAACCTTTTTTCATTTGTAAGATCAATACGGGTATGATATATGGATGCCAGCCAGTTGATCAAAACCAGCAATACAATAGTTATTAAGAACCAAAGCTTACTCTTTGCTGTTTTATTGATAATGCTCATTTATTTCTTATGCAGGCTTTTTACAGTTATTAATAAAAAAAGGAAAACGATGCTGACAAAATAAATAACGTCACGACTGTCCAGCACACCCCTGCTGATACTGCGGTAATGAAAATCGATCCCGGCCATTTCAATATAATAATCAGCGCTACCCTGAAACACAGGCAACTTACTTATTGCACTAAAACCAAAATAGATCAGCAGGCAGGCAAAACAGCTTATTAAAAAAGCCACTACTGCATTACTGGTAAACCCGCTGCAACACACACCAATGGCCGCAAATACAGCGGCCAAAAAAAACAAGCCGATATAACTGCCAGCAATACCTCCGCTATCAATTCCTCCCTGCGCACTTAATGAATGAATGGTGATGACATAAATGAAAGTAGGAACGATCACAAAAAGCAATACGATCAGTACGGATATATATTTTCCCAGCACGATCTGCCACTTGCTCACTGGTTTGGTTTGGAGAATTTCGAAAGTACCGCCTTTGAATTCATCAGACAGGGTACGCATGGTAATGGCAGGAACCAGGAAGAGGAGTATCCAGGGTGCCAGTTCAAAAAACTTATCCAGTGATGCATAACCAAAATCAAAAATATTGCTATCCTTCAATACGAATAAAAAAAGACCGTTCACTAACAGGAACAGGATGATAGCAATATAACCAGTAAGATTACTGAAAAACTGTTTAAGTTCTTTTTTACAAATACTCCACATGCAGGTATAATTAATGCAATTTACTAATTAACAGGGTATTGGATGACTGTAATCTTAAGTTGCCAAATAGCTTTAACCTTTTATTTTACAG
>JANYIM010000014.1 GCA_025362055.1 Bacteroidota bacterium | reverse complement strand
AAATTACTGCGTAGCATTTTTTAATTTTTTGCAATGCAAAGATGAATTATTTTTTTTTGAATAGCCAAATTTATTTTTAAAATAGTTACAATAGTGGGATTGCAGAATGTTATGAAAGGTAGTAATATCAATAGTTTCGGCAGAATAAAAAATCAGAATAAATTTATTTGCCCACCCGGCCGCTGAAATATCTTCGTATTCAAACTCCACTCCTCCGCATTCATATGATATAGTTTTCCATATTTTTTATATTGCTGCGCTACCATATCGGCAATGCTGCCCTCTCCCCGCATGCGCACGCCCCAGCGGGTGTCATTCACTTTTCCATCGTGGCTTTGTTCAATCAGATGCCAAACCTTATCGGCGTGATTGGGCAGGTTCTTATAAAGCCAATCATGAAAAAAAAATTTGATAGCGCCATTTAAGCGGATGAATGTGTAGGCGGTGAAGGTGGCACCATTGTCGGCTGCAGCTTTCATGATACGTTGCATTTCGTGTTCATTCAACCCCGGTATCATTGGCCCCATCATGATACCCATGCGCACACCCGCGCTGCTGAGTTCATTGATGACTTTTAATTTTTGTTTGGCCGTGGTGGTGCGTGGTTCCATGATGCGGCGCAGGTCTTCATTAAAAGAAGTGATGGATACCATGGCAGAAACAATTTTTTTCTTAGCCATTTCCTGCAACAGGTCCTTATCTTTTAATATCCAGGAATTTTTGGTGAGTATGCCCACGGGCTGGTTGAATTCGTTGCACACTTCGAGAAGGCCTCTTGTTAAACGGTAGTGCTGCTCGGCAGGCTGGTAACAATCCGTGTTACCGCTGAGCATAATGGGGGCACATTCCCATTTAGGGTTCATTAAAAATTTACGCAGCAGTTGCGGTGCATTTTTTTTGATTATGATCTTTCTTTCAAAATCGAGGCCGGCGCTATAACCCCAGTATTCGTGCACATTACGGGCATAGCAGTAAATGCAGCCGTGCTCGCAACCGGCATAGGGATTCATGCTGTAGCCCATGCCTACATCCGGGCTTTCCACTTTATTTACGATGGTCTTTGATGATTGCTCCAGGTATTGCGTAGGCGTATTGCTTTCTTCCCAATCGTCGATGGCTTCAATATGCTCTTTTGTTTTTTCGTCTTTTAAGAAACGGTTCTTTGTGTTGATCTGTGCACCCCTGCCCTGGAGATAACCTTCGCCCACCCTTCCTTCGGGAGAGGGCCTAGGTTGTTCGTGGTTTTGGGGAGTTACTTTGTGGTGGTCTTGTGGGAGTTTGTTTGCCATGATAAATTTTTATTACACGAATTGAAGAAACGAATTACACGAATTATTTTTGCCATAAAGGCGCGGAAGCACAGAATAGATTTATCAACTTGAATTGTTCAATAATGAGCTATAGTACAAGAGTGCGACGCCGCCGAAGACGCACAATGCTAAGATGCCGGGTACAAAAAATTCTTTTTCTCTTTTAGCTCTTAGCCAAATAACTCCCCCTGCTTCGTCCCAACCGGTAAATTCTGAAATTCAAATCGCTGCAGCACCTGGTATTTCATTTCTCCCGCAGGCCGCCTTAATAATAACATGGCATCGGCAATGAACCTGCCGGTGAAATGCTTGTGACTGTACTCGAGCCATCCCTGTTCGTATTGCCAGGGTTGTAGTCTACGCGCTATCGTTAGGTGCGGCTCCATGATGAAATGCGGTTTGTTATCGTCATTGAGTTTCATTAATCTTTGCGCTTCGGCACGTATTTGTTTCACCAGGTTTTGTATGGGTACTTTACTTGTGATATTGATATAGATGGTATGACTGGGAAAACTTCCATAGTCTTTCAGCTCTATCTTTACCGGTGGGTATCCCATCGCAAGTTGGTGCAGGCGGTTAACGGTCCGTTCTTCCATCATTTCGTACTGTAAATAGTTGACCAGTGTGATGTGCGGTTTTCCCCAGTGGGCCGTATCGGCCTTGTATTTATCGTAAAAATCTTTTTTTACATCCAATATTTTATTCCGCAGTTCTTCGTGCGGATTGAGGGCCAGCAGGTATTCATATATCCTGTAGCCCGGCAGCAAATTGCCTGTTATTCCTTTCATGGCTAAAATATTTTGGTTACTAAATTTGTTAGCTAATTATTTTAGCATAAATTTACTAAATTAATTAGTTAATACAAATATAATTATATGGAAGTGGAAAAATTCTTTGCCGCAGGGTACGGTGGCAGCAAGCGATTCACGCAACAGGATGTGCCCACCGCCAATGCCACGGGCTTTACCGCCGCCGCTGATGATTACATGGAGCGGGGCATCGACCTGAATGAGCAACTGATCAAAAACAAGCCGGCCACCTATTTCATGCGGGTAACGGGCAATAGCATGACCGGGGCTTCTATCCATGACGGCGATATTGTGATCGTGGACAGGAGTATAAAACCCACGAACGGAAAGATCGTGATCGCTGTCATTAACGGTGAAATGCTGATACGGCGATTGGAAAAAACCATGAACAAAATAAGGCTGATACCCGAAACACCAAAACTTTCGCCCATCGATGTGAGTGAGTTCGATGATTGTAAGATCTGGGGGGTTGTTACATATATTATAAGGCCTCTGGGCTAAAGCCCAGGGCAATTCACCAGGGCAATTCACCAGGGCAATTCATGAAAACTAAAAATTATTTATATGCCATTCATTAAAATCTGGATCCATTTAGTTTGGGCAACTAAAAAAAGATCGCCATTGCTAACGAAAGATATCCGGCAACTGGTGTTTACGCACATCAGGGAAAATGCAAAAACAAAAAACATTCATATTGATTTTGTTAATGGCCATATTGATCATGTGCATTGCCTCATTTCATTAAACCCGGATCAGAAGATTGCCAATATAATGCAGTTGCTGAAAGGTGAAAGTTCTTTCTGGATCAATAAGAACAATTTATGTAAAGAAAAATTTGAATGGCAATCCGAATATTTTGCTGTATCAGTGAGTGAATCGGGAGTAAACAGGGTAAGAGAATACATTAAAAACCAGGAAGCGCATCATCAAAAGAGAACTTTTCAGGAGGAGCATGATGAATTTGTGGAGAGATATGGATTTAGGATGATGGAGGGCTAAAGCCCATATATTTTTTAATTTTTATCCTCGCCCTGAAGGGCGAGGATAGTCAGGGCGAGGCAGGTCATGAATTGCCCTAGCCTTCTAAATTGCCCTGGCCTTCAGGCCAGGGATAATGAAAAAAAATTACAAAGGGCTTTAGCCCACAACATGAAAGCCATTGTAGATTGTAACAGTTTCTATTGCAGTTGTGAAAGATTATTTCTTCCACACCTGGATAAAAAGCCCGTTGTTGTATTAAGCAACAACGATGGCTGCATCATATCGAGGAGTGATGAGGCAAAAAGCATAGGTGTAGAAATGGCGGGGCCATATTTTAAAGCAAGGCCCTTGATAGAGAAACACGGTGTAGCTACTTTTTCCAGTAACTATAATTTATATGGCGACCTGAGCTGGCGGGTGATGGAAACATTAAGGATAATGCTGGGGAAAGAAAATGTGGAAGTGTATTCTGTAGATGAGGCATTTTTAAATTTAGATGCCTTTGCAGAAAAAGACATTGAAGAGGTTGCAATAAACATAAGAGAGACCGTAGAGCAATGGACAGGAATAAAAGTGTCTGTGGGTGTGGCGCCTACCAAAGTGTTATCTAAAGTAGCCAATCATATCGCTAAAAAAAATAAGATAGCTACCAGTTGCGTGGTTGTGCTGGATACAAAAGAAAAAATAAGCAAAGCACTACAGGACACCCCTATTGGTGAGGTGTGGGGTATAGGCAGACAATACGCGCAAAAGCTGGTTGAAATGAATGCCATATTCACCGCTTATGATCTCACAAAAAAAACGGAAGAATGGGCATATAAAAATTTAGGTGGCGTGGTTGGTACCAGGCTCATAAAGGAATTAAAGGGTGAATCCGCCAATGAAATGAAAGAAGAGCTGACCATAAAAAAAATGATCGCTACCACAAGGATGTTTGGCAACCCCGTAAAAGATATCGGTGACATTAAAGAAGCAATAGCAACCTATACATCAAGAGCAGCAGAAAAATTACGCAGGCAATTGAGCGCTGCCAATACCATCAGTGTATTTGTGGTACCAAAAGAGCAAAGCCATAATACTTATTTCAGGCATGGGCCTACCATCAGCAGTCATGTAACATTACCAATTGCTACTTCTGCTACCAATGAATTAATAAAACCGGCCGTGCAGTTGGTCGATAAATTATATGAACAAGGGAGAATTTATAAAAAGGCCGGCGTAATGTTGAGTGGTATTGTTCCCGATACTACGATACAGGGAAATTTATTTATGCGGGAGAACAAAAACAGCAATCGTTTTTTAATGAGCATGCTCGACAATGTGAATTTTGCCATGAGGGATGATATGATAAAATTTGCAGCGTCGGGAACAACAAGGGACTGGAAAATGCGCCAGGAATTAAGAAGTCCGCGTTATACTACAAGATGGGAAGAATTATTTAAAGTTGGTTAAAACAAACCGGGCTGCTGTGTAACAAATGTTGGCTTTATCAAACGTAGTCCCATTGCCGCATTCATCTTATCTACTAAATACACTGTTAATTCTGGTGATGTGGCTTCATCGTGCATGTGCATGAAAAAGTATAATTCCTGTAAACCATTGTCCAGCCAGTACTTCATTCTTTTGATCCATTCATCAATCCTCGTATAATCCGTTGCATGCAAACTATTGCCTACATAACGGATAAAAGCTTTTGGAACGGTGAGATGCATGTGTGCACAATCACGCCGTCCGCTGGTATCCGTAATAACGATGCCCATATTGATGTTGCTGAGTGCTGTAAATAATTCATTACGGACACTTTCTTTTGCGAACCACTCGGGATGCCTTACTTCCAAAAAGAATTGGAGGTCGGTTGGTAATGCCCGGAGAAAAGTAAATAGTTCTTCTTTTCTTTTGGGAGAAAATGTTTCATTGAATTGTATGAAGATGGGGCCAAGGTTTTTTTTAAAAGCAATGATACCCTTAAAAAATTCATTGGTGATAAAATCCTTCCCTTTTAAACTGCCACGGTGTGTAATGCCCTGGTACATCTTTGGACAAAACATAAAATTTTTTCCTGCAGCATTGGTGGTCCACTTTTTTATTCCCGCTTCATCATATACTTTATAATGCGTGGCATTCAACTCAATGCTATTGTAATGCTGTACATAATGTTGCAGAAAATCTTTCTCTTTTGTTTTGGGTGGATATATTTTTCCTACCCATTCTGTACGCCCCCATTTGGCGCAGCCGAGATACACTTTAGGATCCTTTACAGCTTTGCCTTTCAGCACCGTCTTGTTAAAAGCAGGTTCTTTAGGCAGCCTGAAATCAATGCTGTCCAATGTTTCCGCAGGTAATCTTCCGAATTCCATGATAATTATTTTAATTTTTCATAAATGACAATATTCATCATCACCAGCAGCATTCCATAAAATACGTCTTCAAAAGGGATCGTATAAATTCTCCATCCCAGGTTTTCCGCATTATTATATAATACAACGGGGATGGCAGTAAGAAATCCATTCACAACCAGGAAAGGGATAAGAATGATAACGTACGAAATTAAAAAAGCCGTAGCATCAAATGAGCCCCAATATTTTCGTAACAAAAAAACAAAAGCAATAAAGACAGCAGTGAAACAAAATGTCCAGGAAGTATAATGTTTCCCGTAAAAATAAAGCCCAAGGGTCAGTAATATGATCGCCAGGCCTAGTAAGATCGTACGGCCGCCCTTTTTGTTTTTTACCCCGGGAAAATAAACGCAAATACATTCATAGATAAATACACAGCAATACGGCACTACAAAGAAGAAAAGTATTTCTTCCAGGGGAATGTTGAATAACTTTATGCCTGTTACATAGTTTTCATTGAAACCCCATACTCCCCTTGAAACAAAATAAATATCCCATGCTATGTAAAGCATCGCCGGGATGAGCATTGCCGGTAAAAGGTATTTCCATTTTTTATAAAACGCCACTTTTTTATCAAAGCTAAGCAGCAAGGGCCCTGCAAGGGAGCAGGCTAAGATCAAAAAATAAGTATAGTGCGGGTTCATCAGGATTTTAGGTTGATCATCTTCTTATCATTACGCACCTTATCCCAATATTTTTTTGCTACCATCAGCATCCCAAAACTTTCACCTTCCTGCTTATGCAGGTGCTTATGATGCATTTTATGCGCCCAGCGTATGCTGCGGATATAGGTATTATTACTCCGTGTAAACCATTTTAAACGTTGATGGATAATCACCTCGTGTACGATGAAATAAGCAAGGCCATACAGGGCAATGCCAAAACCGATGGCGGCAACAATGTAATGGTGGCCTTTTAATCCCAGCATGATACAAAGCCAGCTGGGTATGGCAAATATCAGGAAGAAAGCATCATTCTTTTCGAAAAAACCCGGGCCTTGCTGGTGATGATCGCGGTGCAGGTACCATAAAAACCCATGCATCACAAACCGATGCGTAAGCCAGGTGATCCCTTCCATGATAAAAAAAGTGGCCAAAACAATTGCTATAAAGACTAACCAGTTCATAAGTAAGTATCATTTCATGAATGTTCTTAAAAGCAGGAAAAACATGAGTTGGATCAACAACAAATTTACTGCGAATTTGTTTTGCTTATCGAATTTGGCGAAATGAAATATGCCCAGCAACGGAAGACTTATTGCAAACCAGCACAAATAATTATACAAGGGTGCGGCCCCATCTCCACCCCATTGCCAATAATGCAGTTTAACCGCTACCGGCTCCATCACCCAATCAAAGAAAACGGCAAGGGTTGCCCCGTCGATGATAACAGACAAGGCTTTGAGCGCCATTGGCTTTGTGCCGGTGTTGGAAGAGATGTGGTTAATGGCTTTCATCAGCAGGGTATTGATACTGATACCGCAACAGTAAATGATAAGGAACCAGTTGATGCCAATGATTAACGGCACCCCTTTTATTTTATACCCCAGCACATTTCCATAAGTATAGTCACCAAAAACAGCCCCGGTATTTACGCCGCTTATTTCTGCTGCAAGCCCTAATAAAAATACCGCCAGGAAAAAGATGAGGAAATGGGCGTTCTTTTCGTTTTGGGTCCATACCAGCAAGGCAAACATCCCTAAAAGGTTAATGGCGGTTGACTGTATGAAAAAATTTTCATCAAAAAACAGGATACCAATGATGCCGATCGCATGAAACAACACAGCGATGGAGGTAGCTACCTGGTATTTTGTAAAACGATTGGTCAATGCTTTCTTTTATTTTCCTGCTGAATTAATTCACTCACGATCTTTGCACTTTTTAAACATAATGGAATCCCGCCACCCGGATGAACACTGCCTCCGCAAAAATATAATCCTTTAATGGTACCGGTAAAATTAGCGGGGCGAAAAAACGCCGCCAATTTTGAGTTAGAGCTTGTGCCATATAAAGAGCCCATATAGGAAGCCGTTTGTGCTTCTATCATTACCGGGTCCATGATGTGCTCCGTTTCTATCAGCGGTTCCAGTTCAATACCTAACATGCGGTTTAATTTGCCGATAATATTATTGCGTAAGGTTATTTTTACCTCTTCCCAGTTTTGCCCAACATTGGCCGGTGCATTTACCATCACAAACCAGTTTTCTTTGCCATCGGGTGCCTGTATGCGCTCCATTTTTGACGTGATATTGATATACACTGTTGGGTCTTCGCTTAGCTGCCGTTTTTTAAAAATAGTATCGAACTCCTTTTTATAATCTATGCTGAAAAAGATATTATGCAGTTGTAATTGAGGAAAACTGTTCTTTATCCCCCAATAAAAAATAACGGCGCTGCTGCTGCGCTCCTGCTTTAATAATTTTTTTGCTTTGGCCGGGTTATGCAATAGATTCTTATAAGTAAAATAAACATCCACATTGCTTACCACAAGATCGGCTGTAATATTCTTATCCTGCACCACCACGCCCATTACCCTTCCTTCGTGATGGATGATGCGTTGCACCGGGGTATTAAAATAAAACTGAACGCCCTTTGCCCTGGCCAAATGATATAAGGCATTGGCGATGCTGATCATACCTCCCCGTGGATAAAATGTTCCCTGGTTTTGTTCCAGGTGCGGGATCAGGCTCAGCATGGCCGGGGCTTTGTAGGGATTGCTTCCATTATAAGTGGCAAAGCGGTCAAACAACTGTACCGCTTCCGGGGAGGAAAACTGTTTATTGTTATGCCGGTGAAGTGACCTGAACAAATAACGGAAACGGATAGTTGCCAAAGCCTTACCGATTCTTTTATTCAGCCATGTCTTTCTTTTGTGCAGGGAATGGTTCAGGAAAATGCTGCCGATATTTTCATATATCTTTTCAGATCGATTCAAATAGTCAATGACATTTTCGGGTTTTTCATTGACCTGTTCTTGCAGCTCTGCCGCAAAGCCGGAAGCATTGGTATAGGCCTGCACTGTTTTCCCGTTCTCATAAAAATATTTACAGGCAATATCAATGGGTTGGTACGTAAGATAATCTTCAATAGGTTCGCCTGCCAGCTCAAATAGTGCTGCTATGTTTTGCGGTTGTGTAAATAAAGACGGGCCGGCATCAAAATGATAGCCTTCTTTTTCAAATGCTGATAATTTGCCGCCGGGATAGCTATTTTTTTCATACACCTGTACCGCATAGCCCTGCACTGCCAAACGAATGGCCGTTGCCATACCTGCAACACCGCTCCCGATGATGATTGCATCCTTTGATTGCATAGATCTTAGTTGGAATTTCCGTTTAAGTGGTCAGCGTGCTGCATGTAGTGCAAGATACTCTTCCACTTTGGGAAAAGCAATTTTGAACCACTCGGTGTATTTTTGAGGATGTGTTTGAATGGAAATTTGTATTGCTGACATGTTTACAAAACAAAAATCCTGTACCTCCTCTTTATCAGGATGAATTTCGCCATCATAGTAACCAATGAAAACGTGGTCATATTCATGTTCGGTGAGGCCGTTATCCAGGGCCGCCTTATAAGTAAAATCAAATGCTTTTTGAAGTGAAACGGTAAATCCCATTTCTTCCTGTAATCTTTTTGTGGCAGCAGTTATTGTTTCCTGTCCATCGATGGGATGACTACAACAGGCATTTGTCCATAATCCTGCGCTGTGGTACTTATTAAAAGCCCGCCGGTGCAATAACATATCGCCTTTACTGTTAAAAATAAAAATGCTGAAAGCCCTGTGGAGCAGGGCTTTTTGATGAACTTCCATTTTTTCCATCGTGCCTGTGGGCTCGTCTTTTTCATTGACAAGGATAAGATTCATAGTGGCAGGATAATTATAATAAATTGAACTGGCTCCTCAACCCGGCCTTTGCCAGGATATAGGCTTTTCCATAAGCGGGTATGCGTATGCGCTGCTCAAGGATATTGGCAGGCGCTGTCTTTTTTATCTTTTTAAATAAGGACAGGTAATATTTATAGGCTACATACACTCCAAATTTCGCTTTTGCCGGCAGTTGAATTATTCCTTCGTATGCATCATTGAAATCGCGGGCAATATCATCTTCAATTTGTTTTTTCATGGCAGGCGTAAAATTCCTGAAATCCACTCCCGGGAAATAGGTCCTGTTCAACTGCTCATAATCTGCTTTTACGTCACGCAAAAAATTCACTTTTTGAAAAGCTGCTCCAAGAGATTGTGCAGCAGGTTTTAGTTTGGCGTACATCGCCGCATCGCCTTCACAGAAAACGTGCAGGCACATCAATCCAACCACTTCAGCACTTCCGTAAATATATTGCTTGTACCCGTTACTGTTATACGTGGTTTTACTAAGGTCCATTTCCATGCTCTTAAAAAACTCGCTGACCAGCTCGGGGGCGATGGCATATTGACTGACCGTGATTTGGAAACTGTTGAGAATGGGATTAAGGCTGATCCCTCTTTGCATGGCAGCAAAAGTTTCTTTTTTGAACTCCAGGAGTAATTCTTCCTTTTGGTACTGATGAAAAGTATCTACTATCTCATCAGCAAAACGAACAAATCCATAGATATTATAAATGGGAGCACGCAGGTCGTTATGCAATAATTTAATAGCGCTGCTGAAAGAAGTACTGTACTTCTCGGTAGTGCTCTTACTGCATTCCTGGCTTAATTCATGAAACAGTCTTATCATGCCCTGTTATGTTTTAAATTTTTGTTTTTTAAACTCTTTTTTAATCCATTTTACACTCAGTCCCCCTTATATGGGGCCGTGGGTTTTTGCCCTCCAAAATATTTTACCACTTCCTTTGCCACTACTTCCCCGCTGATAAGGCTTGGTGGCACTCCGGGCCCCGGCACGGTCAATTGCCCGGTGTAAAACAGGTTCTTTATTTTTTTGCTCCTTAGTGTTGGTTTTAAAACAGCTGTTTGCCTTAAAGTGTTCGCTAAGCCATAAGCATTTCCTTTAAAAGAATTATAATCACTTACGAAATTACTCAATGAATAAGATCTTTTAAATATGATGGAATCCTTTATTGCCTGTCCTGTCTTTTTTTCAAATCTACTCAATATTCTTTCAAAATATTCATCCCTTAGCGCTGCTGTATCCCCGTTGAGGCCAGCTGCCACCGGGATCAGGAAGAACAGGTTTTCACAAGCTTCGGGAGCCACGGCATCATCAGTAACCGACGTTGCACTTACATAGAATAATGGTGCTGTGGGCCATTGCGGGTCAGCATATATCTCCTTACCATGAACATCAAAATCGGTATCAAAGAATAAAGAATGATGTAAAACACCCTGCAGTTTTTTATTCAACCCGATGTAATATAATAAGCAACCCGGCGCCATTACTCTTTTATCCCAATATTGTGCCGTATAAGTTCTACAGTTTTCGGGTAGTAATTTTGTTTCTATAAAATGATAGTCTGCCGCACCAATCACAACGTCAGCATCAAATGAACGGATGGCAGGCAGGTTGGCCGTTTGCGCAATTACGGCCCTCGCTAAATACTTATCAATTTTTATTTCAACAACATCATGATCGAAGAAGAATTTAACCCCCAGTTCTTTTGCCAGTTCATACATTCCGTTTACGATCTTATACATGCCCCCTTTGGGATACCAGGTCCCTAGTTTTATATCAGCATAATTCATCAGGCTGTATAATGCCGGCGTATCTTTTGCCAATGCACCAAGGAAGAGTACCGGGAACTCCATTAACTGCTGCAACCCCGGATCTTTAAAATATTTTGCGATATGTTTTCTCATTGAAGTGAACACATCCAGTTTAAAAATACCTTTCAGCAGGCCTATGTCAAAAAACTCTGTGATGGAACGCCCCGGTTTATGAACTAGTTTATGTATGCCGGTTTTATATTTATAGGCAGCTTCGTTCATGAAACGATCAAGCTTTGCAGCAGCGCCGGGTTCAATACTTTCAAACAGGCTTTTTACTTCACCGTAATTTGCAGGCAGGTCCATCGAATCATTTTCCCGATAGATCCTGTACGAAGGATCCAGTCGAACTAATTGATAATAATCAGTGACTTTTTTCCCAAAACAGTCAAAGAAGCGTTCAAACACATCCGGCATCCAGTACCAGCTTGGCCCCATATCAAAAGTAAAACCTGCTGCTTTCAGTTGTCTTGCACGTCCGCCGGGCGTATCGTGCTTTTCCAATACCGTAACATCCCAGCCAGCTTTCGCCATAAAAGATGCAGCCGATAATCCTGCCAGCCCGCTTCCTATTATTACAACTTTTTTCAATGATATAAAATACAGCTATTGCAATGTAAATGTAATTTTCGTTTCATTTTGTAGTTACTGAAAACACCAACCACGGCATAAATATTCAATATTACCTGTTAAATCCTCGTTAGTTGTAGTTTTAATAATTTCCTGGCAAAGTGTATGCGGCTCTTGATGGTACCTAGTGGCTCTGTCAGTATTTTGGCGATCTCGTGATATTTATATCCTTCAAAATATAAGATAAAGGGGTTTCTAAAAATTTCGGGCAATTGGTGAACCGCTGCCTGTATGTCTTTGAATACGAGATTTGATTCTGCACCGTTTACAATGCTTACTACATTATGGTTCAACAAATGATCATTGGGACTACCATCAAAAATTACGTTTTGTTTTGCCTTGCGCCGGTAATCATTGATAAAAATATTGCGCATGATGGTGTACAACCATGCTTTGATATTTGTACCTGCATTATATTTTTCGGCATTCGCCAATGCCCGGTACATGGTTTCCTGCAAAAGGTCTTTTGCCGTTTCAGTATCCCTGGTAAGGGTGATAGCGTATGGTTTAAGGTGATCGGCATTACTCATCAATGCCTGGCTGAATTCTATCGTGGACATAGATATGTTTAATAATTATACGATAAAATTAAACAATTGGATTGAAGAAACGCCTTATTCCGTTTAATTTTTTTGTTAAATAGTTAAACAGATTGTAAATCAATGAATTATTGAAAGCTACGGATGGTTTAAAGGAAACCCTACAGTGCGGCTACAAATTCGAGTATCTCAGCGAACGATCTTTTTAAATAAATGGGGGGATGAATGCGCTTTTCGTAATGATGGGTCAATTGTCCCGAGATAACAATTGGAAGCGTTGGAAATTTTTTGTTGAGCAGTGCAATGAATTTATCAAAATTGAATTTATGTCCTACCGATGTCAGGTGTGCATACAGGTAATCCGGTTGCTTTAATTTAACAATGTATTCCACGTCATCGAGCGGAATACTACAGCCAAGATAAATGGTAGCAACTCCCCTGCATTTAAGCAGGTAGTGCATGAACAATAATCCCAGCTCATGATATTCCCCTTCGGGAAGAAACAGTAATACCATTTTATCAACGCTCACGGAACTACTGATATTATCTATTCCAACGATCAGTTTCTGCCGGATGATATTGGTTACAAGGTGCTCCTGTGCAGGGTTTACATGATTGGTTAGCCACAGTATGCCTATCTTCTCGAGGTAAGGGAATATGATCTGCGGTATGGCTTTTTCGATACCGCGTAACAGGATATAGTTGTCCAGTATGTCTTCAAATTTTTCAATATCAAGATCTACCATATTCTGGATAAGTTCATTCACTATCCGCTCCTGTTGTGCCTGTGACTGGTTAAGAGAAAGGATCTTTTCCTTGATCTCCTTCTCATTCATTTTATCAATATGCGAGATCTTGTAGCCGTATTTATTGAGGAGTGCAACGTTGAGGAGTTTCTTTAATTCGTCGTTGCTGTAGAAGCGTATATTGGTACCCGTACGATTGGGTTTTAAAAAAGAGTAGCGTTGTTCCCATATCCGGATGGTGTGGGCTTTTATGCCCGATAGATTCTCCAGGTCCTTGATGGTGAACGAATGCATTATTACAGGTTTTACTACAGGTAGTACAATTGCAAGCCCGGTTTGTTTAAAAACAAAGGCAAAAGAATTAACAAATATAACGGTAATCTTTAAAAAGGGCGGCGGGGCAGATCCTTAAATACCTTGTAGGTAAGTGTATTCTTATGAAAGAGAATGGTAAAGGCGGTAAGGAAAATGATCATAAAATCGGTGTAGAAGGAAGCGTGTTTTTGATACCATAATTCCAGCGACCCTTTGAATGCGTAGATGGTTGTGTACATTGCCTGGGGGTCGGGTGCTTCCGAAACGATTTTTTCCTCATCCCTGAATATGAGTGAACCAATGCCTGTCATGCCGGGTTTACAGTTGTAAATTATTTTCTGGATATCATCCGGGTATTGCCTGAAACTCACGTTCATCAATGGCCGGGGCCCTACAATACTCATATCCCCCGTCAATACATTGATGATCTGTGGTAATTCATTCACCTTGGTCATTCTTAATATCCGTCCAACCTTTGTAACACGCGGGTCATTTCTTAAAGTGATCTCCCCGGTACCTATGTTGGGACTATTCTTTAACATCGTGGCAAATTTCCAGATCTTAAAAAGTTTATTCCTGTAGCCCACCCTTTTTTGAGAAAATAATACCACATGCTCACCCGTACACAAAAGGATCAACGTAGCAAGTATCAGCAATGGCGAAAGCACAACCAATGCAATGACCACTATGATGATGTCGCTAATGCGTTTTATTATTTTGTACATGTTTCTTTTTCGGGCCAGGTATGTTGCACCTGTAAAGGCACCATATCTTATACAGTGCCCGGTATCTTTTAAAATGCTTCTTTTATTTTATAAGCAACCGCTTTCAATTCCTCATCTGTAATATTTGTTGAGCAAGGAATACTCAGGCAACGATGGTACACATAGTCAGAGCGGTTGTCTTTATTATAAAAAATATTGTCTTTGAACATCCGCAATTGATTCATTGGCATCCAAAACGGGCGGCTCTGCATTTTATGATCATTCAGAATTGTAAGTACTGTTTTTTGTTTGCCGGTCATAATGGTAGGTAACCACCAATTGGGTTGTACATCAGCATTCACTTCCTGGAAACCGATATCAGCAACTCCTTCCAATTCTTTTTTATAAAATGCAATGATCTCCTGTTTGCGTTTCAAAAAGGCTGGTAATTGTTCCATCTGCGCCACACCCATTGCAGCTGCAACGTTCACCAGGCGATAGTTATAGCCTATCTCATCGTGTATATATTCAAATGGGTCGCTTTTAGCCTGCGTAGTTAAATGCTTGGCCTTTTTCGCCAATGCTTCATCATCCGTAACGATCATGCCACCACCACCTGTTGTAATGATCTTATTCCCGTTGTAACTGAAAGTGCCCATCAAACCAAAGCTTCCGGCATGTTTTCCTTTGTAATAACTTCCCAGCGCTTCTGTACTGTCTTCAATAACTGTTAGATGATACTGTTTCGCCAGCGCCATCAACCTGTCCATGTCGCACATATTACCCAATACATGTACGGGCATTACCACCGGAATTCTTCTGCCGTCTTTTTTGTAGTAACAGTTATTGTCACGCAATTCTGTTTCTTCCATTAAAAAATTTTCCAACAGGCCCAGGTCCATTTGCCAGGTCCCGGGATCTGCATCAATTAAAATGGGATCTGCGCCGGTATATTTAATGGAATTACAGGTTGCAATAAATGTAATGTTTGGTGTAATTACATAATCCTTTTCATTTACGCCCATCATCACCAGGCAAATGTGTAAAGCGGTTGTTCCGCTGCTGGTGGCCACGGCGTATTTTGTGCCTGCAAATTCGGCACTCATCTTTTCAAACTGGTCAACATAAGCGCCAACACTGCTTACCCAGCCTGTATCCAGGCAGTCTTTCACGTATTTCCATTCATTGCCACCCATATTGGGCCCGCTGAGTAAAAGCATGGTCAAGATAATTTGCTTTGCAAACCTATTAAAAAAAAAGGAGCGTTGTTGCAACGCCCGCATAAAGATCATTATTTAAGCAGGATCATATATTTTTGAATCGCTGCGCAAAAGGGTCGGTTACAATTCCCGTTTTCAGTAAGGCATATACTTCTTTTACACCATCCGGGACCGTTTTGGTAATTGTAAATCCAAGTTCATTTTTTATTTTATCAAAATTCACCCTGTAATCACGGGGGTCTTCACTGCTTTCAACATAGATCACTTTTACGTTGGGTACTATTTTACATACTTCTTCAATGATCATCCCTTTATTATAATTCTCTTCGGTATTACCCACATTGAAAACATTGGCACGAACTTTTTCTTCGGGGCTTTCCAATATTAATACCACCGATCTTGCAAGGTCATCTACATGGCAATAAGGGCGCCAGAACTGTTTACCCCATATCTCCTGTTCTCCATGTACGGCGGCATTGCGGGTAAATTCATTTACGGTAAGGTCAAAACGGATACGCGGTGAAAAACCATATACCGTGCTAAACCTTAATGCAGTACTGCATATCCTGCTGTCTTTATTTTCCTGCAACAGGTATTTTTCAAATTTTACTTTTAATTCTGCATACAGTGAAATAGGATTTAAGTCGGATGTTTCCACCACAAAGGATTCAGGGTCGGGCATCTTGCCATAGTTGCTGCAGGTGCTGGCAAAAACAAACCTTTTGATCCCTGCTTTTTCTGCAGCGTTGAACAGTGCAACACTTCCATCCCAATTGGTTTCATTGGCTTCCTCACTGAATTTTTTACAGGCAGGGTCTCCCACGATCGCTGCAAGATGTGCGATCGCATCAATTCCCTGCAAAGCTTTATCTACGTCTGCCGCTATGCGAATATCGCCTTTCATGAATTCAAAGCAGGGATTCAGCATTACATCATACAATGCTTCGCCGCCAAATTTTAATGAATCAAATGCACGGACGTTATGGCCTTTATCAAGTAACTGACGTACTAAAACTGAGCCGATATATCCTGCGCCACCTGTAACTAAGACCTTCATAATGATTTATTTTAAAACGTTGCAAAGGTACACGAACACCTTTGATCAAAGATCGTTATTTAGCCGGAACGCCCACTACTGTAACGTTATCCGGTATATTTTTCACCACTACCGCGCCTGCGCCGATCATTACATTTTTCCCAACTGTAACCCCCTGCCTTACCACGGCATTGGCGCCCACAAAAGACTGCCTGCCTATTTTTACATTCCCACACAACACAGTACCAGGGCCAATATGGGCAAAATCATCCACCACGCATTCGTGCTCAATGATACAGGCTGTATTGCATATAACGCCAGTGCCGATCTTCGCAAGCGGGTTGATGGTAACATTTGCGGCTATCATTACACCACCAGCTGCTATTGCTGCCGTAGGATCGATAAATGCAGCCGGATGAATGGCATTAAAAATGCGTATACCCTTTAACGAAAGTTGATCACTGATCTTATTGCGGACCGCATTATCACCAACGGCGATGAAGCAGCCGTTCTGTTGCATGGATGCCAGCGCCCCATCCGAAAGCTCGTCACCCAGGTATGCTAGCCCAAAAGGATTGTATTCTTTTTCCTGTTTATCGCAATAACCGGTAATGGTTTGTCCTGCGGCCTTTAAGATGCCGCAAACAACAAAAGCATGCCCGGAATACCCAATTAAGATCATCTTCTTTTATTAATTATCTAATTTACCAATGATTTGTATGCTTCAAGAATATTTTGCCAGATATTTTCCCGGCGGTAATCTTCGTAAATGGCCTGTTTTAATTTTTTTGCCATGGCGTTAACAGGTTCGGGATCGTTCAACGCTTGTTCAACCAGTTCCTGTATTTGTTGCTCATTACCGGTGTCAAAGATCAACCCTGTTTCCTCATGGGTAACGATATCAACATTGCCCGCAATGCGACTGCAGATGATGGGTAGTTCCATTGCACCGGCCTGTAACAATACATTGGGAAATCCTTCGCGATGCGAGGGAAAAACAAAATGATCGGCTAAGGACATATAATATTTAACGTCGTTGGTCCAATTGATATGAATGACAGCCGGGTTTGTTTCAATTTCTTTTATTGTAGCGGCCGGTAAGGGATCCAATTTTGTTTCATATTCGCCTACAAGAATAAGTTTCAATGAATGATGCTGCTTTTGCAATCTTAAAAAAATCTGCAGCAGTTCCACAATGCCTTTATCAGCCACAAGGCGGCCAACAAAAAGGAGGTACTTATTTTGAGTTGAATAATTAATGGAAGTTTTTGCCCGGATGGCTAGTTGTTCATCGAGCGTGGCCCTGTTAAAAAAATTTACATCAATACCGTTCGTAGAACCTTTGCCGATGACCTGCAGTTTTTGAGGGTTTGTGAGCTGTTGCTTTGTAATAAATTGCAACAAAGAATTGCTATTGGGCCAAATATGATTGGCTGCTGCATAGGTTTTTTTCTCAATAAGTTTCAAGAGCCGGTATTTGAAACCTTTTTCCACCATCATGGGCAAACCTGCAACGGTATGGATCCTGAGTTTCACGCCGCAGTATTTTGCAGCGAGCATTCCCAACAAACCTGCTTTAGGCGTATGTGTATGAACAATATCCGGTTTTTCTTTCCTGAAAATCCTGATAAGTTGAAATAAACATTGCAGGTCACGAAAAGGAGTGATCCTTCTTGTCATCGGTACAATGATATGGCGGCAGCCTTCATTTTTTATTACATCGTTCAATTCTTTTCCATCAGCGCTTATCATCAATACATCATAACCGTTTGCTGCCATGAACCGCATTTGCCCGGGTAATAAATACCTCAATGCCATTGGTACCGTTGTTATGCGTATAAGTTTAGGCATTTGATAGTATTCTTTTACAGAAAGCAAATATATTGACCTTAGCCGAAACGAATGTAGTATATGAAAACCGGAGTGCTTTAAGCGAGTTCAAGTTGTGGTTCAAATTTGTGGTCATTTTTTTCGGGAATTTTGGCTTTAGTAGCAGGTGCCTGTTTGGGATTTAAACATTTATCCCGGATGAGGAACAATGCAATTACATAAAAGGGCATGCAGGGAATTTTATACCGGCACAGTGTTCCAAAATTAGGCGTAGTTGCCCCAACAAATAAAGCAAAAAGCAGGGCAAACAGGAAACAATACGTGATGGTTGGGTCTTTGATGATCGTTCGAAAAAATTTACGCGGTCCAACTTTAAATAAAATGGACAAAGTAAGTATCATCAATGCAAGGCTTTCAAGTGATGAAAGCAGCGTTGATATCTTGGTCGATTCCCAGATAAAGGGCCGGTATAATGTTGCCACAATAGCTGCCGGTGCCATCTTTAACATACTGCCCATTGATCCGTCGAAATCTACACCCAGTGAAAAATTGGATTCGCCGATACCTTCAGCAGCCTGTTGCTTGTAAGTGTCCTGCTGGTGTTTGATCTGGTTAGCAAGCCCCTCCGCCGCATAGCTCCCAAGGTCTTTTTCAAATTTTTTCATTACTTGCTGGCCTGCGAATATACTACCAATGATGAGTGCGGGCCCGATCAGGAATTTTACTAATGAATTCCTGATAAGGTTCACATTTTTTAGGATAAGGAATAAAAGGAAGAATGGCACATAAGATACAAGAATATACATTTTTAGATTGATGAGGGCAAAACTGGCAAAGACGATAATGATGATATTTTTTAAGAACGCCTTTTTCTTATAGAACATCTCATACAATGCGTAGGTAAGCCAGCCGATTGCACCCGTACAAATTGGATCCTTTAATATGCCTGAACTCCAAAAAACAAAAGTGGGCAAATATAAAATGGCGATCGCCAGCTGCTTATACAAATGCGGGTATTGTTCATAAAAAAACTTGTATAACCTCCATACACCCGAGAAAGATATCATGGAAAAAAAGAGGTTGATCACCATGTATTTTCCAAAGGTTAGAAAAGAAAATACGGCAACGATCTTGGTCACCATGTAATTATTGTCGTCATTGAAATAACCCAGGTTCCAGGTATCTGCCAGTAAGGCCTGGTCAAATTCCTTTCCGTGAATGAAAAGTAATTTGATATTATGAATATCATGTTGTATCAGCTGGAAGATATTATAACCTTCCCTCCAATATAATACCACAGAATCCCCGAGGGATATCTTATAATTAAAAACGGTAAAAGCAATGGTTGAAAATATCTTTATCCAAAACCCCACCTTGTGATAATGTCGCAGAATGGGGTCCGTATAAAAGGTCCGGCGGCTCTTAAAGATCAGGTAGAATACAAAAGTGTAGACAAAAAACAGTATGTAATCATTGGCATCCATTAGGGGGAGAACCGATACAAGGTTTTTTTAAGCGGTTAAAATATCCAGGCTTGTTTATGCATTTGCTGCCCTTCTGTTTCGTTGTGGTGTAAATGGTGTTAATACAGCCGACCAGATGTTTTTCAGGTAGCCGTTGATGGTAGTATTCAATGAGAACCTTGACCTGGCTTTTAATTTCTCCAGTATCAATGGTGGTGTTGCTTCAAAATTATTGGTAAAGGCATCTGCTGCAGGCCACATCATGAAACTGATCTTTTTCAGTTTGTCTGTTTTCTGGTAAAGCAGTACAACTCCTGCAAAAGCGATCAAAAAACAACAATAATGCAATGTTGCAATTGCCTTGTTATTGAATTTTACACGGTGTACATGAAAGCGGTTACGCACATAGAAATACATTTTCCATGCGCTTGTATAATCCCAGTCCTGTTTAACAGAAAATGCAGTAGAAGGGTGGTAATGAATGCTGTCGGATACTGTGCAAACGGGGATATCATTCCGCTTTACGATCCGGTAGTAATACTCTGTTTCATCGCCCCAAAGAAAAAATTTAGGCTTAGGTACGCCTACTCTTTCAATGATCCGGCGGTGCAGCATCGTTCCGTTGAACGGGTGCCCGATGCCTTCTATGATCTTGCGATCTACTTCATCCAGTGTTTTATATTGCTGCGTTTTCCATACAAATGATCTTTTATTTTCCTTATCTATCACTGCACAATTCAGCAGTCGCAGGTTACCATCATCGGCATCCAGCAGATTTTCCAAAGCATCTTCTTTCGGGTAGCCGTCATCGTCCATACACCAAATCCAGGAATACCCTTTTTGATAAGCCCAGTTAATACCGGTGCTAAAGCCACCACTGGAACCCACATTTTTTTGAGTAATGAATTGGATGTCTTTTTGGTTGTGTAACCACTCTTCCGTACCATCGGTACTTCCGTTATTTACAACGAGTATCGCATCTAAAGGACGGGATTGTTTACGCAATGCTTCAATGCACTCTGAAAGGAGGACCTGGCGGTTGTACGTGACAACCAGGGCAATTACCTTCTCCATAGGATCGGTATTAGGTTTTTAGAATAGAATATTATGGACTGTACTATAACGTAGTAATATTTCTAATATTGCACAGAAAGTAAAATATAAAGGAAGAGGCTAAAAAATTGATTTACAGGTGTTTTGAGGCAGAAATGTAGAAAACAAAGGGGTCAAAAAAGCGTTTTTTTATTATATATTATCTTTTATTCTTACCTATGCGGTAAAAAAGGTACTGCCAAATGGTGGGATGTGACCAAAGTCGGCTTTGTTTTTCAGTTTCGATCCTGGCGAGGCGATTTTGCAAAAAGGCTGCAATTGCCTGTTTCATCAAGGGGATCCCTTCGCCGAGCTGCAGTAAGGGATAGGTAACAAAATTATCGGTACGGCCAACAGTGATTGTTTTTTGATAGAGCACTCCTCCCGTATCAATACCGGCATCTACCAGATGGATGGTAACGCCGCAGTTCTTTTCGTCGTTATTCACCAGTGCCCAGTAAGCGCCATGAACGCCCCTGTATTGTGGCGTAATGCCGGCGTGTATGTTGATGAAGGTGGCACTAACGGCATCGAGGATACGCTTTGAAATTATTCTTGTTCCATTCACAATAACAAGTTGTGGGCCGATCTCCTGCAATAGCTGCAAGCATGTTTCGTCATTAACCGAAACCACCTGCCTCGTCTTTTCTAAAGGCAGTGCATTGTTGTCCATTTTAAATTGCTGCAGTATCGCCTTCTTTCTTTTTCCGGAACTAAGGTTCAGTATTTTTACAATGATGAACTGAAAGAGGATCTGCCCTGAAACCCGCCACAGGCCTAATTTTTTTATTCTTTTTTTTAAGAAGTCCCCTTTACCAACTGGTTCTTCAAGGATAATGGTATCGATCGTAAGATCATTTTTCAAAGCATTGTACAGTATGTTCGTGGAAGCACCTTTTCCTGCTAACAATACTATTTTTGAATGATTCATTTTTCTTTCTTTAATAACTCAGTCAACTGTTGCATGCTTACACTGCGAAAAACATATTTTTTTGACAGCTTCTGGTAATGCAACAATATTTTTTCTAAAAAAGCAAGGTTTTCTGCGGTATTGATTCCAAAATTGTGCGGGTGCCACCAGAGATGATAGGTTAATCCGTGTTTTGCTGCATGCGTCATACTGTTCATGATCCTTTTCAATCTTAAGTTTTCCAGGAAAGCCAGCTTCTTTGAATACGGCCTTAAAAAACGGCTTGCAGGAATATTGTACAGGTCCAGGTACTCCAGGTAATTTACTTCGTGACAATGATGGCCACTCAGGTTAATATATGCATCCAGTAAACGAATGGCCCGACGCAACGTAGTTTCGCTATCGGCATCTTTGGCTTTGTAAAGCCAGGATGTTTCATTGCCGCGGAAAGAGCTAATGCCTTCTTCTTTACAAACGTGCAGGTATGCTTCGTTATACTGGTTACGTGGGAATACGAAACTTTTCAAATTGACCCCCCTTTTTTCTGCAATGCGCTTGGCAGCTTTCAGGTCTTCGCTGAAATCATCAATGGTTTGTCCGCTTTCGAGGCAGTAATAATGGGAGAATGTCTGGCAGCCTATCTCCTGGCCGGATTGCTGTATCATTTTTATCAATGATGGGGCGAAATGAAAAACATCTTCTGCCTCATCCTTACCAACTTCATCAAAATGCCCTTCATATGGAGAGATATGGCTATCCATGTATTTTGGTTTCCTTTCGGGTAGGCCTGCCAGTAACTCTTCTTTGTCATTAAAAAATAATAAACCAACGGTGGCAAAGGTTGCGTTGATATCATATTTACTAAATAAATTAAGCAGACCGGGGATCACATTACGTACTCCCAAAAGATGATCCTTGTAGTCGTTCAGTTGCAGCACATCCCTTACTCCCCAGTAAATCTCAAAATCAAGGGATATAACAAAATTTCCATTTTTCATTAACACTGGTGTTCAATTTTCTAAAAGTAAATAGCCGATCGCCGGACAGCATATTCACAGGGCGTTGGGCCCGATAGTGTTGGCGTCGCTTTGGCTGCAAATATAAGTTTCTAATTTTCAGTATTGGGAAAAACAGGGGGCTTTTGTTGAGACGCAAGCGCAGTTAAAAAAACAGTTGCATAATTCAATGCCTCCCCTATCACATGGTGCATATCCATATAACGGTATGTGGCAAGGCGGCCAATGAAGGTAATTTTTTGCAGGGACGCTGCGGCTGCACGGTATTGCAGCAGTAAGCCCTTATCGTGTTCCAGGCGTTTAGGATAATAGGGAATATCGGTTGGTTCGGATTCTTTGCTGAATTCTTTAAAGTAAATGGTGGTATCGTGCTTTTCCCAGTTGGTAAAATGTTTATGTTCGGTTATCCTGGTAAAAGGTGTTTCCACGTCACAATAATTCATCTGTGCGGTACCCTGGAAATCGCCATCGGCATAACATTTTTCAAATGTTACCGTACGATAACCCAGGCGGCCATATTTAAAATTGAACCATGCATCAATGGGGCCTGTGTAAAACACATGGTCATAGCCGGAGATATCCATTGCAGGATCGAATTTTTTATTCAGTGAAACCCGGATGCAAGGATGATCAATTAATTTTTGGATCAAAGCGGTGTATCCTTCAACAGGGATCCCTGTGAAGATATTGTTGTGATAATTATCATCGTAATTGAAACGGACCGGGATCCTTTTTAGGATAGACGCAGGCAATTCCGTTGGTTCGCAACCCCATTGTTTTTTGGTGTAGCCATAAAAGAAGGCATAGTATAATTCCTTGCCAATAAAACGCAGTGCCTGTTCTTCAAAATTCTTTGGATCGTCAATTGATTGGTCGCCCAGTGTTTCTAAAAATGCTTTCGCTTCATCGGGTGTAAATGACCGTTGAAACAATTGATTGATGGTATGCAAATTCACCGGTAGCGAATATACTTTTCCGTTACTCATCGCTTTTACACGATGTACATAAGGCCTGAATTCTACAAGGCTATTTACAAAATCCCATATTTCCTTTTTATCGGTATTAAAAATGTGCGGCCCGTACTGGTGTACCATGATACCGGTTTGCGGATCTCTTTCGGTATGACAGTTTCCGCCGATATGATCCCTTTCATCCCAAATATCGATCGTGCAATCTGACTTTGTTGCCAGCTGGTGTGCCAGCACTGCACCCGAAAAACCCGAACCTATGATCAAATATTTTTTACTCATGCTGTAAATGTAAAATAATTATGTTTAGTGTTCAGGAGTTTAGAAATGCATACGCCAACGTGCAAACCTACATTTCTAGACCAAGTACCTGACTGTAGATCTTATTATATTTTTCAATGGCTGAATCGAGTGAATAAAAATCCCTGGCTCCCTGCCTGATGCCGGCTGCATCGTAGTTGCACGCCGACAGGGCCTTATCAACCGCTGCTGCAAAAGCCGGCTCAGTGAATTCATCCAGCACGATACCGGAGTTATATCTTATGACCACTTCCTTCACATCGCCTACTCCGCTATTGGTGATCAAAGGTATGCCCATTGCCATTATTTCGCCGTGCTTTGTTGGTGATGAAGATTGTTTGGAATAACATGGCCTGATAAAAAAAACAGCATAATCACTTAAGGAAAGCAATAAGGGGACATCCTGCCTTCCTGCTTTTTTAGTAATGATCTTTTCAGGAGATACACCATATTTTGCTGCTGCTGCAACGATCTCATCATGGCGATGCGGGGAAATGAAGAGAAATTTTACACCTGTCTTTTTATCACTTAATAATTTACAGAACTGCATCATCTCGGCGGTGAGATACCATCCGCCAATGGAACCAAGATAACTAACGATGAGATCGCCTTCCCCGATATTCAATTCTTTCCTTAACTCATTTTTTTTATTGGCGCTGATCTTTGCAGGATCAAATAAAGCCAGGTCCACACTGCATGGTATCACTTCCAGGGGGATGCTTTGCGTATATTCCGGCCATTGCCGTATGATCTTTTCAGCAGCATGGGTAAGACAAACGATCCCGTCACTTAGTTTAACTCCTTCTATTTCCTTTCTTTTAAAAAAATTGTAAATTATTTTATACAAAGGATTCTTATTATTCCACATATTCCCTTCCACGCGGCTATCAGCATAAAATTCCCGGATATCATTCAGGAATTTCACGCCCATTTTTTTCTTCATCCACAAACCCACCAGTGCAGGTACGCCCGGCCTGGTATGCACCATATCTATTGAATGTTCCTTGTGTATTTTTTTGGCTGCTTTTCTTAATTTGATGATATCGATCAGGGTAGAGAGTACGGGCGGATTTTTAGTATAATTCAACGGCAGCCATTGAATGTTATAACCCTTCAATAACTGTTCAACCCCGGTTTTGTTTTGTTGAAAGGCGGTTTCTTTTTCGCAACTCAATAAAAATATTTCATACCCATGATGGCTTAACCCCTGCAGGTAAGGGATCACCTGGCTTTGTCCCAACGGGTCAGTCATACCATCGTATGAAATGAAAAGGATCTTTTTTGCGGGATTGGCCATACATTAATTATTGTTCATCCATTTGTCGTACCACATCTGGAACATCAGCAGGTACCATATTTTTTCCGCCCGTTCTGTTCTGCCCTGGTAAAACGATTGTTTTATCCGTTGTATTTCAGCATTATCGAAAATACCCTGTTTTGTAATAAAATTTTCATCCAAATATTGGTCTACAAAGGGTTTCAGGTCATGCTGCAGCCAGGTGGCAATGGGTATCCCAAAGCCCATCTTCGGGCGATCCATGATATCTTTTGGGAGGTACTTATGAACGATCTCCTTGATGATGAATTTTTTATTGCCTTTGTTGTACTTGTATTCTATTGGCAGTTGTGCCGCCCATTCTATCACCCGCTGATCAAGGAATGGCTCTCTTCCCTCAAGGCCAACGCTCATCGTTGCCCGGTCTACTTTTTGTAAAATATCATCGGGCAAATAGGTTTGATAATCTATCGCCATCATAAAATCAAGTACGGTATTACCTTTTCTTGTTAGTTCCTTACTATCAAAAGCGGTAGCAATTTTAGAAACCTGTGTTTTGAACAGTTCAGCAATGTCTTTCTCACTCATTTGCCGTGTCATGCTCATTAAAATATTCTGTTCGGAAGGGTTCTTAAAAAGTGTTTTAAGTTTTTCATAACGGCTGTGGAATAAATATTTTTTATTAAACACCGGGATGTACCCTGCGGGGATCATATCCATCATTGCGGCTGCGGTCTTGCGCATGAAGCCGGGTATGTTCTGGATCTTCTTCCCGTATTTCATTACAAAATCATAGCGGTTGTAACCGGCAAAGATCTCGTCTCCCGCATCAGCAGATAAAGCTACGGTTACTTTTTCCCTGGCGATCTTACTCACCAGTGTAGTTGGAATAGCGCTACTGTCTGCAAATGGCTCATCATAGAAGAAAGGTAATTGCGGAACGATCTCCAATGCTTCTTTTTGTGTACAATAAAATTCTGTATGATCAGTGCCCAGGTGGGCCGCAATGATTTTTGCAAAAGGCGCTTCATTCAAACCCGCATCCGGTACACCTATCGTAAAGGTCTTGATCTTCTCGGTATTGTTTTTTTGCAACAATGCCGTTACACAACTGCTGTCGTAACCCCCACTTAAAAAAACACCTACGGGTACATCGCTTACCATGCGATATTGAAAAGCGCTGGTTAATAATTTTTCCGTTTCTGTGATGGCATCCGGCAAACTTATTTTTAGTGTGGGTTTATTATATGCATCATACACGTTCCAATATTGCTGTTCCTGCAGGGCTTTAGTACCCAGGTCAATTTCAAGGAAATACCCTGGCCTTAATTTATAGGCATCGATAAAAATACAATGTGGTGCAGGTACATAACCGAATTGCATATACGCTGCAGCTGCATTGATGTTGATCTCTTTTTTAAAGCCGGGATGTTGCATCAATGCCTTTAATTCGGAGCCAAAAAGGAATAAGCCATCCTTCCAGTAATAAAAAAAAGGTTTTACACCTGCCCTGTCACGACAGGCAAATAATTTTTGCCTGGCTTCATCATAGATCACAATAACAAACATGCCAATAAATCTTTGAATGGCTTCGTTTCCCCATTCTGCATATGCGTGTAAAATCACTTCCGTATCACTATGACTGTGAAACTGGTGGCCTTTGTCTTCTAATTGCTTTTTTATTTCGGCATAGTTATATATCTCGCCGTTGAAGGTGATATGCAATGATTGAAATGTTTGTGGCTGGCTGCCTCCTGCTGAAAGATCAATGATGCTAAGGCGTTGGTGCCCGAACCCGATCGTTGCAGCAGCGCTATTATAGATACCATAGCCTTCTCCATCCGGACCCCGGTGAGCAAGGGTCCGGTTCATTTTTTCCAGGACATCCCTTCCTGTGTTCTTATTAAAATCTACAAATCCGGAAATGCCACACATAGTTTATATTGAAATTTTACCCGGCAAAGGTATGCCTATGCTGTTTAATTATTGCCCGTTAATGCTTCCGTATAGATCTTTCGCAAACCCTCGATATGCTGTGGCAAAGTAAAATTATGAATGGCCCTTTCCCTTCCATGTTCGCCTATTGCCTTTAATTCATCCCCGCCTTTCATTGAAATGGCAAGTATTTTTTGCGAGAGATCATTTACATCATTTAATGAAAAATAGGTTGCTACATCTTCGCATTGTTCCCTGAAAGAAGGGATGTCGCTTAACAATAAGGGCATTCCCATTGCCATTGCTTCGAGTACACTTAATGAAAAGCCTTCAAAGCCCGAAGACATCACATAAAGGTCGTACTGCGGGATAACCTGCTCTATATTTTTCACTTCTCCTTTTAAGATAACGTTGGCGCCCGTTTCATTGATCTGTTGCTGTAATGATTGCTGAAGGTTTCCGGCGCCGTAAATATGCAATTCAACGGGAGCATCCTTCAATTGTGCAAATGCATTTATTAAATAAGCGTAATTTTTTTGTGCACGCAAGGCCCCAACAGAAATTACGCGAAATACCGGGGATGTATCCTTTGGTTTCGTGTTAGTGATATTAAAGCGATTGATGTCTACAAAAGTATATAATGCATATGCTTTGTATGGCTTTAACTTTAAAAAAGAAAAGTATTCTTCCAATGCTCCCTTCGCCACTACAATAATGATGCTTTTCCTGAAGCGGTAAGTAAGCTTATCTAAAAAACGAATCCGCCAATACTTATACTCCACCGAATTGGCGATAAATGCATGAATGGTGGTTATCAACGGGATCTTTTTGGGTACTGCGGCCCTTGCAATAACAGTAGGCCAAAAGAGATGGGTATGTACCATGGCCGGTTTTTCTTTCTTTACCAGCCTCCTGAATTTTATTACCGCCCATGGGAGGGAGAACAATGAACTAAGGTTAAGGCATATTAATTTATCACATTGCAATTCGTTCCCAAAATGATTCAGTGGAAAAATGGTGACCACTACGTGTTCGTACTCATCGAGTTCTTTGATCACCCGTACCATCATGGTTTCGGCTCCGCCCCTTCCCAGGTTAAAAATAAAATGAACGATCTTTTTTTTCATCATGAGCAGCAATAACGGTTAATTTTTTTCAAACACTATTGCAATATGGGAGCCATTGATCCCTTTTGTGACCTTTTTTATGATCGCCACGGGCACCGTAATTAAGCCGTATGCCAGCATTTTTATTTTTTCACCATTAGTATGTTTTCCTGCCGGCGACTTTACATGCGCCATGTACTTCGCTTTCAGATATGCATAGGTTTTGATACTTCCTTTTACATCATATACTATTTTTTGCATTTTCAAGTTGAACAATTGTGCGGTCTTTTCAAACACTTCCTTATTCCATAAACCCATGTGATGAGGAGGAAGGTTAAGTGTGCAGTATTTATCAAAGCCCTGGAAATAAGGTTCATTATTGGGGACACCGATGACCAGTTTACCGCCTTTTTTTAAAGACTTCAGTGCATCTTCCAAAAAAGATTTTACATCATAGATATGTTCCAATACCTGGAACATACATACCACATCGTAGTGCCCCGGGTTTTTTTCAGCGTGTTCGCCAATCATTTCATTGTATACCGTAAGGCCATTCTTCCTGCAAACTTCAATGGCGCTTTCATTTAATTCCAATCCCGCTACTTCTTTTGCTTTCTCTTTTGTCTTTATCAAAAACTTACCGATCCCACAGCCGATATCAAGCACCTTGTCGCCAGGACCTATCACATCATAGGCCAACTGGTTCTCAAATTTCCAGTCGTGGTAATAATCATCGCCTAACCGTTGCTGTAAGGTGGAATAGAATTTACCGTCTCCATCCATGCCTTTCGGGTGATAGAACCGGTAACCTGTTTCACCGCATTGATACAAAAAGAAACTATCCAATCCTGAAAAAAAATCAGCCACATCAAGCCCCAGCTGGTCTTTATACAATTTTACAATATCCTTACTGAAAAAAATATCTGTGAGTGTAGTGTTATTTCTACCCGTTACCGGGCTCAATGGATTGTTCATTCGTAAAGGTTCTTGATCAGGGTTATACTGTCACAATATTATGAAATCAATGACAGATTTGAATAACGATACTTTTATATTTATTATTTTGTTCCTTTAAAAATTGCGCCGAACTGCAGCCATGGCAGTTGTAATTTGCAAACACGATTCACGGTTATGAATAATGTTATAAACAAAACAGCATAGGTGACCAGGTTAGCATAAGCTGCTCCCATTACACCATACCTGCTGATAAAAAAATAATTTAGCCCGATACAAATAATCGCACTGATCACTGAAAAAACAATGACCACTTTATTCTTTTTATAATAATATAAAAAGCCCAGCATCAAAGCATATAATCCCCAAAAGAAATAACTGAAGGCAAGCCAGGCCACATACGGGATACCCGGGTGGTATTGCTTATTAATGAATAGGTGATAAATGAAAGGGATCGCTACACAAAGTGCGATGGTGCTGAGTAACAGGAACCCTGCAAAGATGTATTTTATTTTCAGCATCTTCAGCTTATTCTCTTCCGTAAAGTTAGCAAGGAATTTATACAGGATGGGCTGGTAAGAAAAGAAAAAAGCCCCAACGAGCACGTTGATAATAAATGCAAACTGGTTCGACATAAAATATATTCCCAGGCCGGTTTTATCATGAGGGTTGAAATAGTTGATCAGGTATTTATCCGTTCCGTTCAGTAAAAACACGTTGAACTGAAAAAAAACCTGTGAAATACCAAACCTGAATTCTTCTTTCAGGTATTTTTTGCTGACCTGTGAATGAATAAGACCGTTCTTATAAAAAAAAAGCAGCCCGAAAATAAAAATAGCGGCTCCCGCAATAATGCCTGCTAATATCCTGCCTTCGGCCCCTTTACCCAGTTGAATGACCAGTACCACCACTAATGCGATCTCGAGCAGGTCTTTAATGGCAGAAATGATCAAAAAACGCACGGGTTTGTTCAGCATCCGCAGATAAGCGAGTATATTTTCCTGGTATAGATTAAAATAGGCGTACAACATGCCAAATAACAATAAGCGGAACGGCACGGTGATAACGCCGGATATAAAATTCCCGGCAACTAAAAAGATCATTAATAAAATGAGAAAACTGAAAGTGGACAGTGCCAGTGCAGAATTAAAATATAGTTTATATTCCTTGTCATTTAGTTTGGTGTGTTCCAGTATCAGCGAGGTTGGCATTCCTAAAATAACGAAGGGAAGTACAAAAGAAACAAAAACACTGTAAAGGGAAAGCACCCCGTTCTCGGGCGGCAAGATATAATTGGATAAAAAAAAGGCCAGCATTGCCATCATTCCTTTATTAATAAAAGAAGCGGCAGTATAGATGCTAAATGATTTGGCCAGGTTCATAGTTGGGTTGATGGTTCATAGTTGATAGTTCATGGTTTGGTGCCTTTCACTACGGCTGCCTTGCAGTTCTCGTACCTGATATAACCTCCCCATACATCCTGCATACCATATTTATTGAACCACTTAACCACTGTATTTATTCTTTGCGGCTGATCGTATTGCGGAGAGAACATATCAAAAGTATCCAGTACGCATAATTCCCTTAACTGGTCGTAGGGCAGGTTGTTGGGCAATGTTCCGTCGATATCACAAATGGGTATAAAGCGGTTGAACAATCTTCCCAACCCGATCTTTGAAAAGAAGCGGGAGGTTTTGATCATCCAGTCGATGTTCCTGTCAATTTTTTTGTAGAGTTTTTCGTGGGTCATTTTTTTAGTGAAGGGACGCAAGAGGTACTTGGCTTGTAATTTTGTCCACCAACCTGTAATCGGATAAAAATCAACTACCAGTTCTCCTCCCGGCTTTATCATTTCAATGAGGCATTGCACGCTTTTCTCCACATCAGGCGTATGTTGTAACACGCCGATGCAGATCACTTTATCAAACTGTGCTTTCGCAAAAGGCATTTCGTATATGCTTGCCTGAAAGAGTTGCAGGCGTTCATTAGGCCCGTTATTCTTATAATTCGCTTCTACTGCATTGGAATAATCCACGCTGTACAAATTGCCTTTGGTAAAATCGAGGATGATCTGTGTGAACCTTCCGGCACCGGAGCCTACTTCAAGGATATTTTTGCCGGAAAGATCTGTTGCATCCCAGGAAGTCTCGGCAAAAAATCGTTTTTTAGAGATATCCAGTTTGCTGGTCTTATCCACCTGTGTTCCGGCGAACTTGTTCCATTGGTAGCCAAAATTTTCACTGTAGTTATCATCTTTCACAATGCGGTAAGCCCCGTTCTCATTAGGAAAAATGATGAGGCCATTATCCTTCAACCCATCTGCGCTGAGGGTAAGTTGATGTCCGTTAAAAGGGTTTACCAGTTCGATATTCATAGATTTTTCTCTGACGCCAATAAAAATACGCCATCAAACCCATAGTTCCTGTTTGGGCATGGGGTATTTTACAAATATACTTTCAAAAAAAGGATTGTTTATATTGCAATCTATATTATTAAATAGCGGTGAGGCTGCTATGTTGACAGTGCAGGCGTCTTTTACATAATACCCTTTAACCTTAAATCACAGCACGTCCTGATGGACTTCATAACCATATACGACTATCTTTTACTGCCGGTTTATTTGTTTGCTTTTTATTTTGTAGTTGCTATGAAAGCAAAGAAGTATGAAGGCACACCGCTGAAAAAAATACTCCTTATCGGTTTCTTTTTACACATGGCAGGCAGTGTATTGTATTGCCTCGTTATCCAGTATTATTATGGCTATGGTGATTCATTTGGTTTTTTCCAGGGAAGCGATTTTATCAGAAAAGTGATCAGTTCAACAGGCGATCCCTTTAGCCCTTTTTTCATGTCGAGTGATGATTTTGAAAAAATGTATGCTGTTGCTAATGTGAGCGACAATACACTTCCAACGGGCATAGATGTAGCTTCCAACCTTATGATCATGAAGATCTCTGCAGTGCTGTCCTATCTTTCCTTCAACAGTTATTTAATCATCTCGTTGTTTTTCGGGTTGTTTTCTTTTACCGGTTTATGGAAACTATATAAAACACTCAATGAGATAATTGAAAAAAAGTCGCCGCTTTTGCTTGCTTTTGCAATTTTATATGTGCCTTCTGTTTGTTTTTGGGGAAGTGGATTAATTAAAGACTCTGTCTGCCTGGGTGCAACTGGTTTTATTGCGTATTACTTATATAAAATTTTTATTAAGAAGAAATTCCGTTATAGGGATCCCGTTCTTTTGCTGGTAATGGTTTACCTGCTTTTTACCATTAAAAGCTATATAGCTGTTGGGCTAATGGTAGCTGCAGTATCAGCCTATGTGCTTAATATCATTCTAAGAACTAAAAAAAGTTTTTTTAAACTGGCTATTGTGAGTTTTATTTTATTAGCAAGTGCAGTTATATTAATAGTAAGTTTTTCATCAACACTTGATTCTATCATAGAAGATTCAAAAAACAATATTGAAACCTTTAAAGACGCCTATAACACTTTAAATGATGATGAGAATGGCTCCGGTTTTTCGAATATTGATGCTGATATTTCCCTGCCAGGGGTTATTTTAAGAAGCCCACTTGCCGTATTTACAACTTTATTCCGGCCCTTTTTATGGGAGTCTAACAAATTGGTGATGCTATTATCGTCAATGGAATCATTTCTTGCATTATTATTAACCCTTTTTGTACTGATCAAATGCAGGCTGTGGAGATTCTTTTATTATATTTTCGCCGACCCCTATCTATTCTTTTGTTTTATTTTTACACTCATCATGGGTGTTATCATTGGCTTGTCTACCTTTAATTTTGGCACCATGGTGCGTTATCGTCTCCCTGTATTACCCTTTTACTTTTTTATGTTATTGTACATTTATATGAAAAACAAGGGAGACCGAAAAAAGGAATTGGCCTTATGATCGCAACGATAAAACGAGATCACAGGCCAAGAACATTTTTATACACTGTTACCGTTTCTTCAGCAGTTTTTTTCCAGGAAAATAATTGCAGTTGCTGCCGCCCTTTGGCCGCCAATGTTTCTGCTATCGTTGGATCATTATAAAAATAAAGAATGGCATCGGCAATTGCCGAAGGTTGGTTCGGGTCAAAATACAATGCCGCATCACCGGCTATCTCCGGCAGTGAAGTGGCATTGGAACATAGCAAGGGTTTATTAAAGTAAAAGGCTTCTAGGACCGGGATGCCAAAGCCTTCTGAGAATGATGGAAAAATAAATGCATCGCTATTTTTAAATAAATGATCCAGTTCGTTTTTTGAAACAAAGCCAGTAAAAAATATTCGTTTACGCGTTGCATTTATATGATCAATGATCCCTTTATCTGCAGCATCAAGGTAGGTTTCATTGCCGCTTATTATAAGATCAATATTTTGTGGCAGCTGTTCTTTTGCGATCAAAAAGGCCTTTAAAAGATTTTTCATGTTTTTATGTACCCGCGTAGTCCCTACATAAAACAAGTATTTGCCTCTTATGGGATAAACCTCGCCGGTGGTGCTTCCAGCGTCTTCTTTAGCAAGGTGTTCCCAACCCTCGTAGATCACTTGTATCTTATTTTGTAATTTCTCATTCAGCTGATAATTTGTTGTAAGTGCAGTTTTTGTTGCGTTGGAAACAGCAATAACGGCCGCCGACCTGTGCAAAGCATTTTTAATGACCTTATTCAGGAATCTTGGTGCCATTTTAAATGACCACCAGGAACTATCGAGGTATTTGCGAAATGTAATATCATGGATGGTGGCGATCCCATTCTTTAAACACAGCGGGTATTGATTGGAGGTGCTGTGAAAAAGGTCAAAAATTTTTTTATGTTTCCGGAAGAACCAAAACATGTCCCAATCGCGCTTTGGCCCGATGGGAGAGATCCTTGCTTCCACGATCGTAAATTTTCCGGTGTTCAATACTGCCCACAATGCCTCTCTTTTAATTCCTTTATTGATCAACACGGAAAATTCAAATAGCTCAAACGCTGCAGCGGGAAGGTGGTCCAGTAAACTGATAATGTACTGCGAAAGGCCATCCTTTTTTTCGATCACCGTTGTTGCATCGATCAAAATTATTTTTTTCATCCGGCCTGCTTTATAATTAAAGTATTAACTTATTTCCCTTCTTGCAGGATATCTTTCAGGTAATGTAAAGAAGGCTTGTGTGCCAGCCTGATGGGGCTCAGGTAATAACGGTTGGGTTGATATAACTCTGTAGTAGTATAGGTCTTAAAGGAAGATGCAAATTCATTCCTGACAAAAAAAGCGTTCGTACCAGGTATATTACAACAAACAAGGGTGTAGTTGAAGGCTGCAAACAGGTCAGCATAACTCTGCAAAGTGCATCCCTGGTAATCCGTTCCATCCCACACGATCGATTTATTGTATTTTACCTTAAACTTCAAAGGAGGCTGAAATTTTGCATTGTATTCCACGCAAATCACTTTGGGGAAAAAGGAATGCTTTAATAATTGTTCCATTATATGATAATCATTTCCGTCAATATCCAGTGAAAAGAAATCAATCTCTGTTGATTCAAAAAAACCATTTGCCCGGTTAAAAATATCAATGATATTCTCTTTATCGACAAATACATTTTCAACAGAGAGCTTATTTTTAAAACTTGTCCCGTTGAGGTCCTTCGCAATTTTTTTACAGTATTTATCATCTCCCTCTACCCATGTACCTTTCCATCCTTGCAAAAGCAGAAAGAGGGAGTTACATTCAATTCCCGTCTGAATACCTATTTCCAAAAATCTTTTATCATTGGGTATGCTCTTAAAAATCTCTTCAATGATGCCATCTTCGTCTGTTTGCGAGTATACTTTATACCCACACAATGCAATACTATCCGGGTATTGAGCAGCTATTTCATCCTTCACCCTTTTATATTCGGCTTCCTGCTGGATACTTTGCACCTTGATCAGGTCATAGGTACCAAAAAATCTTTGAGCGTTATTAACCTGCTTTTTAAATAGCGATTTAAACATTATCTTTTAAATTATCTGGGATCATACAAATAGCGGCCTGCTACCCAAAACATTGAAATAAATTCCAATCAAATTTACCCGTTGGTGCTTAAAATTCAGTTCACAAAAATATGTTTTTATAAGATGCCATCATCTTTTGTGTTGAAAAATTGGCTCGTGCGTGCTCAAGGGCATTTTGCGCAAGCGATTTCCTCAGATCAGGATTGATGATGCATTCCTGTATTGCTGCAAACAATTTATTTTCATTTTGCGGAGTAACCAACAGGCCGGTCACTTTATTAGTAATCATATTATTGATACCGTTTACATCTGAAGCAACAATTGGTAATTTGCAAGCCATTGCCTGCATAATGGCGGTACTCATTGTTTCTCCAAGTGAAGCATGAACATATATATCCAGGTCTTGCAGAAATGTAACCAGGTCTTGTTCGGATATCATTCCGGTAAATTCAACATCCGTAGCGATGCCAAGTTCATTTGCATATTTAACCAGTTCTTCTTTATATTCTCCGTCTCCGGCAATTTTCAATTTCAGTGCAGGAGCATAATCAGCCGGCATTCGTTTTAATAACGCAAATGCTTTTAATAATGTAAGATGGTCTTTGATCCTTACCAGCCTGCTTTGCATTCCTATGAAGATCTCTTTGCGGGGTGTTTTTTCCTGCGGACAATAAATATCCAGGTTGATACCGTTTGAGATCACATTCACTTTTTTTTCTTTATAGAACCATCCAAGCCTTTTTTGTATCTCTTTTCTAAATTCTTCCGTTAAACAAACAATGTGGTTCGCCATGAACATGGCTGTAGTCAATGATACCCACTGAGCTGTTGTTTTTAAATGATTCGCCTGCGTTTCGCGTACAATGATCCTGCTCTTTTTTTTCTTGAAAACATTTGCGATCCTGGCATGCAATATATGTGCACTGCCATGTAAAAATATTACATCGGGGTCGCTCTTTTTAATACATTGCCCTATATGCCTGTAATACTTAAGGTCGAGTTTAAAGTTCTTCTTTGCAAAATACCAGGGGATATTATTTTTTGCACATTGTTCAATGAAATCATTTCTTACTTCTTCTACACCAAAGAATAATGCTTCATATTTATTCTCAGGATCTGCACTGACCATGGAGAAAAAAACATTACCATGACCACCCAAACCCGAATATAATACGTGCAATATTTTCATTACTTGTGGCTTACCGGGTATCTTGAATTACCCAATGCATTTAATTTACTGATAATGGGCCGTTCTATCCATTTAAAAAACAATATACTCACATAACAGATACCGATGATCATTAATAACAACAGCCCGTGCAAAATAAGGTCATTCTGAATATTAAACCTGCCGATGATCTTCATACAAGCCACAATGACCGGCAAATGCAAAAGATAAAGAGAATAGGAAGCTTCCCCTAATGAAAGAAGGATATTATGGATGGTAACATTTTTAGTCAATTCAAATTTTACCAGGCCAACGATCATTAAAAAAGAAGGAATACCAAAAACCACTACCCTATTGAAAGTGTTAGGTAATAGCTGGTAATTATGATCAGCCAGTATCCCTTCTGCCAGGAACAATAAGCTGCCGGTAAAGATCAAGGGAAGGCTTAGCCCTGCTGGTATGCGTTGCACCAATACTGCAGCCAACACTCCCATAAAGAATTCTACATTCATCGGGTAAGTAAGGAGTTTTATCCACCTGTTTCCGTTCTCCAGATCATACCCCAACAACGGTATCGCAATTATTATTAAAGCATACAGCATGGAGAGCATAAAGGCCAGTTTCTTATTCGGCAATAAAAATGCAAGTGAAAACAATATGTAAAAAAATAATTCATAACTCAGCGTCCAGCTTACGCCATTAACCATTGTATGGCCGGGGAGTAAAAATAAAGTTGAACAGATAGTAGAAAATCCAAACGGGTAATGTGTTCTGTAAAATGCCGGCAAAGCCAGCTGGATAAGGATAAAAAGGGTAATGATGATCCAGTAAGTAGGGAATATCCTGACAATCCTCCTGCGAATGAACTGCAGCAGTTTGCCCGGTTGAGTAAGTCCTTTTCCGCAGCTATAAGTGATAATAAACCCGCTTAATACAAAAAAAATATCCACCCCTGAGCCTCCGAAGGAAAAAAAATTATAACAAAAATCTTTATTCAAAATGTCCTTCGAATTTATGGTCATATGCAACAACACCACCAACAGGCTTGCAACTCCACGGAGTACCTGTACCAGGTTGAGATTTGTATTTTGTTTTACCATAATTCGTTAAGAAGGGAAATTTCTTATTGCACCGGAATGTATTGGCCTTCCTTTTTAAAAATTATCATCTTATTTTCCTAATCCAAAAAGAACGCGGCTCAAAATGCGGGTGTTCTTTTAGGATCGGGCATTTAGCATTTAATTCATCCGGGTATGCATAAAAAAGATAATTAAGGGCCATCATTACCTCAAAGTTGCCGTTATTGCTCAGGAACGCCTCCAGCAAATATTGCTCATTCCACATTTTATGGGATCCCAGTATCCATTCATCGAGATAATCTTTAGGTGTAAAAATATCATGTATGTGTATGATGACTCCCTTTTGCAAGGTTGGGATCACTTGCAGCAATTCAAACAACACGTCTCCCTGCGGCCTGATCACATGCGAGGAGTCAATAAATAAAATATCATTTGCTTCCAGTTGTTGAAAATAAGAAAGGTCAAGTTTTTCTACGGGTATCCGGTTCAATTCTATATCCAGTTTTTCGAGCCATGGAATTTCATAGGGTTCAATACAGGTTAAATGACATTCATATTGCAAGCCTTCCTTTTTATTGGCTGCCATGGCATTCAATGACATCAACGTGGAATAACCGCTGCCTACTTCAATTATTTTCCGGGGCTTAAAATGCCGGATCATTGAATAAAGGATCTCAGCATCACCCTGGGAGAACATACGATTATCATAATAATATTTATCCCTGCCGCCTTCCATATTAAAAGGGAAGGCCATCAGCTCTGCATTATAATTGAATTGTTTTAGCAGGTCAAGTTGTGCCTTGTCATTAAGATCGATGCCGGGGAGCAACCTGTTCTCCCTTAATGAATGCCGAAGGTGTTTTTGGGGATTGATAAGGGGATAATAATAATGATCGATCACAGGCAGGACACCTACACGCATGAAGACAGATTTTGAAACCGGAAAAAATTTTATCCCTTTTGAAATGATAAATTTATACCATAACGCTGCCAAAAAAGTGAACGGCGTAAGCAGTATGTCCATTATCCTTTTCCCTATTAATTTGATGGTATACATATTTATTCTCCTTAACAAAAGCTGTCCGCAATTTAACGGAATATCATGCGATCAGGTTATAAAAATATTTTTTCAAAAAAACCAGTGTACGTTTACTAAAGATATTGATTGCATTGGATGAGATATATGACATAAAATACTTTCTTGCATTCTTATTGTCGTGGTGCTGCAGGTAATCAAGACAGGCAAGATAATAATATTCATCGCTTACGTAAGCCAGGTATTTACCATACACTTTCATGAAGACATCGTCTTTTTTTAATGCTGCTGTGATCTGCTCCCTGCAATATAAAATAACCGTTGCATCACTTGTACTCATACTTCTTTGAGGATGCTGAATAAGTGAAGAAGTGATCGTATTATCATACACTAGTCTGAACCTTGCAACCAAATGTAATAAATGGAGCATATCTTCCCCCATGATCAGTTGCCTGTCTTCGGAAAAAGGGAATTGTGCAGCGATATCTTTTCGGATAAAGAACGATATCGGGCTGATCATTTTTTTTTTCAGTGCATAGTTGACCACATTTCCGTTGAACCTGTTAAATTGGTGCAGTACCTTACCCGCTTCTGTTTTATAGTCGTATCCCAAATGGAATATCTCCGGAAACTTTTCCCTGCTTACCAGGTCAGCAGCTGTTTGCAAATGCTTGGGGTAGGCCAGGTCATCGCTGTCAAAATAATTAATGTAGTTACCCATCGCTTTTGAAAAGCCAAAATTTCTTGCCGCTCCGCGTTCTGCATTTTCTTTTACAAAATATTTTACACGAGGATCGGTGATCGCCGCTATCACTTCTTTTGTATTGTCGGTGCTGCCGTCATCAACTACGATCAATTCAAAATTCTTATAGGTTTGTTCAAGAAGGCTTGCAATTGTTTTTGATACCAGATCCGCCCTGTTGTATGTTGGGATAATGACAGAAAACAATATCAATTCACTCATCCTGCAAAGATAAAAGATTTAAAATGTACTTTTGAGCACACTAGTTTTATGAAAATACTTCTTTACTCACCCGCTAACGCCAGGGCTGTAGACCAGCAATCACAGGCAGTTCTGTTTAAACAGATGGGGCATGAAGTAATTTTGCTGACCTGGATGCCGCCAGGTATGCTGCATCAGAATTTTAGTGAACTTGGTGCAGTTGCATATAGTTCAGGGGTAACGGGCAGGAGTATCTTTTTCTTTGCAAGGCAGCTCCGCTTTTTAATCCGTTTTTGCAGGAAACAAAAGATAGACATTGTTTTTAGCAATGGACAGGGCTGTGCTGTGGTGGCCGGTATTGCAAAGCACTTCATACTTTCAAAACCAGTTTATGTAAGGCATAATTCCGTTATCTACAGTGAGACCAATTCAATAAAGGATAAATTAATGAATTGGTTTGCCAGCAGGTATTCCCCTAAAATAATGGCAATATCAGATATGGTAAAAAAACAATTGTTAAAAGAAAATGTGCGCGAAAAGAAGATATGCCGTATCAATTTATGCTATGACCCCTTGCAGTATAAAAACGATATCGCCGGAAAAGAGGCATCAATACAAAGTCAGTATAAGGCTGGTCTGTTGGTACTGTATATAGCCCGCCTGGTGGAAATGAAACGCCATGTACTTGCCTTTGAAGCTATAAAAAAAATGGTTGCCGATGGTATCGATTGTAAACTGGTATGCATTGGTGACGGTGAACATAAGGGAAACTTACAGGAATGGATAGTTGCTAATGGTATGCAGGAAAATATATTTCTAGCGGGATGGGTATATAATGTATTTGACTACATCAAAGCCGCTGATATCGTATTATTACTTTCAGGATCCGAAGCAAGCAGCCATATTGCAAAAGAGGCCGCGTTTTGCAATAAAACCGTCATTGTATGCTATGGTGTAGGCGATTTTGAAGAAACTATCATCCCGGGTCATAATGGTTTCCTGGTGAATCGTGATAACCCGGTGGATGAAACAGTGAAAATATTAAAAGATATCACGGCAGATAAAAATATGCTGGAACCGCTTTCTGTAAACCTGCTAAAAACAGTGAATGAAAATTTTTCACTGGAAAGTGTAAAAGAAAAATACAAGGCCCTTTTTGATCTTTTAGCAAATAAAAAATAGGCCTCCTCATTTTATCTTTTCCAGGTAAACATCAAACATATTTACCTGCTCGCAAAAAGACCGTTTACTGATCTCTTTTTTCTGCCAATAAACGCGGTATCCAAAAGCGGCCAGCAGGTCATATATATCAGCAAGTGAATCGCCCTTGGCTTCTATTGCCACCGGGTGAAGCGCCAGGATTATTTTACAGTCAAAATCACGCAGCGTTTGTTTTGCTCCTTTTAAAACATCCAGCTCCACCCCTTCTGCATCTATCTTAATGAAATTTAACCGCTGCAATCCTGTTTCTTTTACAAAATCATCAACCGATATTACCTGTACGGTTATCTTTTTATGGCCGGTGTTATATTCATAGGAGATAATACTATTAGAAACATTTTCGTTATCAGCGTTGAATTCAATGGTACCCGAGCCTGATGATACCGCTTTATTAACAAGGATCACTATTTTTTGCAGATGATTTAATTGTATCGTTTTATTCAAGACCTCAAAAGACTTTGGCGTGGGTTCAAAACTGTACACTTTACCGTTAGCGCCAAC
The DNA here is from genome assembly GCA_025362055.1 of Bacteroidota bacterium. Taxonomy (GTDB): domain Bacteria; phylum Bacteroidota; class Bacteroidia; order Chitinophagales; family Chitinophagaceae; genus Ferruginibacter. The sequence goes on along the minus strand of JANYIM010000014.1, from coordinate 4,613 downwards.
GGTCTTTCCCAGCACTACTGCCATTAAACCTATATGAGCGCCGATATCTATAGCAACGTCATCTTTTTTTACAGACTCCTGTATCACCAAAAAATTATCTTTTTCATAATCTCCCGGGAAGTACCTGAAATATGAGGTCGGGAATTTAACAGCGATCCCGTTTATTTTTTTTGTTACTCCCCTGCCAAATGTCAGGATATGCAAACAACCATAGCCTATTTTTTTAATTATAGTGTTCATATTGCCAGGCTTATTTTTTAACTCCACGCTTTATTTTTCCAAGATAAGTCCTCGAACTCCTATAGGCATTACCAATAGATTTATTTGCAAACAATATATAATGCGCCGCCCAATCCAGTTTGCCTGTTATCTTTTTATAGACAACCGGGTGGTGTGTTTTTAAGAACAAGGCAAAGACGTTATACTGCTTTTTATCGTGCCGGTAATAATGCTTCAGGCATTGTTCACAAAAATTGCAATACATCGCTGTCTTCCATTTATCCAGTGTCTTTTTATCCAGTATCTTGTTGTGCAACGCATACTGGTAAGGGATATCGATATAAGCCAGGTTATCAATATAGGTTTGCGCTTTAGTTACTGTGGAAGTAGCATTTTCATCATGCCGCCGGGCTACATAGGTTTTTTTCCCTATAAATGCTGCATCGCCTGTAAGTAACAGCTGCAGTATATTCTGAACGTCGTAAGATATGGGAACAGCTTTCGTGGCATCCAAACCCATCAGTTTTTCTCTGCTCATCAGCGTGCCCCCGTAACTGATAGAATGGCAGGCCGGGAATTGAAGAAACACTTCTTTGCCCGTAACGAAGGGTTTGTTATAAAATATTTTTTTATAGAAAGGATACGATTGGTCGGTAAAAAAATCATTGCTTTGGGTAACCTCAGAAATGTTAATGCCGGTTACTACGGTGATGGATGGGTGCTTCTTTATTTTTTTTATGGCTTCTGATATAAAAGAGTCATTTATCAGATAATCATCGGAAGAAATAAAGCTTATATATTTTCCTTTTGCATATTCGTTAGTAGCTTTAATAAAATTGGGGATCATCCCGATATTCGAAGCATTTTTAAAATATTTTACCCTTGCATCATTTGTATACCGTTTTATCAGCTTCTCACTATCATCTGTACTGCAATTATCACTGATCACAATTTCCAGGTTTGGATAATCCTGTATCAAAGCAGATTGGATCGCTTTTTCAATAAAATGAGCCCGGTTATACGAAGTGATCACAATACTTACCAACGGTGCATGATGATTATCTTTCTCTTCCATTTACCAGTAAATTTTGAATGGTCTTTTTAATGAATACCCTGGTATCAGACATACTTAATACAGAGGCCCCAAATGTAACTGCAAAGATACAGCCTATTAAAATTAAGTTGGGTTGAAGGCCCGGTAAAAAATAACGCAACCCCGATTTAAGCAGCAAAACCATTACCAGCGGTGCTATCATGGGCTCCAGGGTATCGTTCCAGTACCATTTTGCCAGTTCATTCTTTAAAAGTTTCCGATGCATAAGTGGTTGGCTGATGATGACATAACCCGCATTCACGATCAGCCATACATAGGTAGCGCCGATGGCGCCATATAAACCGGTCCACCAAAAAAGCAGGGGTATAAGGATAAACGCAGCAATGCTGTTTTGATAAATGGTGAATTTTGTACAGCCATTTGCGATCAGTAAATTATAGGGCATCACCATTAAAGCGTTGAACATACTTCCAATGATCAGTATCTGCGCCATTAAATATGTGTTCCCGGTTGTTACGGTATTCTTTGTCCAGATGCGCAAAATATCTTCAATAAAAAACAGCAATACAAGGCAGATGGGAAAAATAAAAGTTGCCATCAGTTTACAGGCCTGGTGATAGAGGGTTTTCAATTCTTCATTTTTTCCGGCAGCAACAAGCCCCGAAAATCTTGGGAAAAAAGTGATGCTGATGGGGCCAACGATCATGCCAATACTGGTAGCAATGGTAAAAGCAAGTGTATAATAACCGAATTGCGATAGCGGTAATATTTTACTTAGTACGATCTTATCGATCTGCATTAAAAAAAAGGTGGCCAGGCTGATGCCGGTCATCCCTGCTGCAAATTTCCAGATCGTTTTAAGTTGCTCTTTCGAAAATACAGGGCGCATGGGGTCTTTTGGCATTGATCGCCATAATCCGATCCGCATGGTAAGTACATATAAAAAACTCAGCGCCGCCTGCCATAAAAAAATGCTTCCAGCGTAGGCGAAAAATATTTAAGGATAATGATAACCCCTGCAGCCCGCAGCGTGCTCAGTATTACGGTGATACTGTTATTGAGTACCTGTTTATCTAATCCCGTTAACCCGCCATCGTAAAGGCTAATAGGCCATTGAAAAGCAATGACCGCTCCCATCAGCATGATGGACCGTTTAACAACGGAAACGGGTAAGTGCTCTACTTTCACCCAATGGCTGGTGATGAATCCCGATAATAAAACGATCAACAAACAAATGAATATCCCAATTGCCCAGTAAACAACTTCCAGTGAAAAGGTAAGGTCGCGGATGGCTTTGGGTTCACCGTTTGCTGCCTTGAATTTTGCCAGTTCCCTGTTGATCGTTGTGCTTAATCCAAGATCCAGCAATACCATCGAGCCTATCAGTGTACCATAAAACCCCACCAATCCATAAGATTCAATGCCCAGGTATTTTATATATTGAGGGATGAGCAGGATTGCTATAACTGCCGACCAAATTTTTCCAACCAGGTTTGCAGCTATATTTATTTTAATTGAAGACATTTATCTTGTTGTATGACACAAAAATTGCTGCAGCAATTTATTTAATGATCTTTTTTAAATATTCCCCATACCCGCTTTTTTCCATTTTTTTTGCAAGCGCTGTTAATTGCGCGGCATCGATAAATCCCATCCGGTAAGCGATCTCCTCGGGGCAACCGATCTTTAGGCCCTGTCTTTTTTCTATTACCCGTACATATTCTGTTGCATCGTGCAATGATTCAAAAGTACCCGTATCAAGCCATGCAAAGCCCCGGTCTAGTACGCCTACTTTTAATTTTTTTTGTTGCAGGTACACCTTGTTTACATCCGTGATCTCGTATTCACCGCGGGCGCCGGGCGCCAATGTTGATGCGATCTTCACTACGCTGTTATCATAAAAATATAATCCCGGTACTGCATAATTACTTTTGGGCCGAACAGGTTTTTCTTCAATACTCAAAGCGTTCTTGTTTTCATCAAACTCAACCACACCATATCTTTCCGGGTCACTAACAGGATATGCAAAGATCACCGCCCCATTTGGATTTGCCGAGCCCTGTAACAATTTACTGAAGCCGCTACCGTAAAAGATATTATCTCCCAACACCAATGCTACGCTGTCAGTGCCAATAAAATCGGATCCTATCACAAAGGCCTGTGCAAGGCCATTGGGTATTTCTTGTTTTGCATAGGAGATGCTGCAACCCCATTGGCTACCGTCGCCGAGTAAACGAATAAACTGTTGCTGGTCTTCGGGTGTAGTGATCACCAAAATTTCTTTTATCCCCGCCAACATTAAAGTGCTGAGCGGGTAATAGATCATTGGCTTATCATAGATCGGCATCAGTTGTTTACTGATACCCATCGTAATCGGATATAACCTGGTACCGCTACCCCCGGCAAGAATTATTCCTCTCATCATTTTATCGTTTATGATATTGTTTATCGTAATAACTTTGATAATCTCCGCTTGTTACATGATTTAGCCATTCACCGTTATTCAAATACCAGTCGATCGTTTTACCCAATCCTTCTTCAAATTGCAATGATGGCATCCAACCCAGTTCATCTTTTAACTTAGTTGCATCAATAGCATAGCGCAGATCATGTCCTGCACGGTCTTTCACATAAGTGATCAGTTTTTCTGATGCGCCTTTTTCACGGCCCAGTTTTTCATCCATCTGCCTGCACAATTCCTTTACAAGGTCAATATTGGTCCATTCATTATGTCCGCCAATATTATAGGTCTCGCCGGTTTTTCCCTTGTGAAAAATGAGATCAATGGCTGCTACATGATCTTCTACGTATAACCAATCCCGTATGTTCTCCCCTTTTCCATAAATGGGCAGCGATTTATTGTTGATGATATTATGAATGCAAAGCGGAATTAATTTTTCAGGAAAATGAAAGGGCCCGTAGTTATTACTGCAATTGGAAATCTTTACAGGGAATCCATAAGTATGATAAAATGCCCGTACGATATGATCCGATGAGGCCTTGGATGCAGAATAGGGGCTGCGTGGATCATAGGCCGTTGTTTCTGTAAAAAAACCTGTTGCCCCCAATGAACCATACACTTCGCAAAAGACCGAAAGGAAAGACAATGCGAACCCCATGGTTACTGGCTTTTGTGAGTCTAGCCCTTCCAAATCTTCAGGCGCAAAACGATTGGCCTACGTATGGGCACGACGCGGGCGGCCAACGCTTTTCACCGCTGAAGCAGATTAATGCTAGTAATGTAGCTAAGTTGGTTCCCGCATGGAGTTATCAGATGAAGAAGGAAGGTCAGGCTTTCCGCTTGAGCCAATCCATACCGAACACAATCTGCGGAGGCGTC